>NZ_CDRNDK010000049.1:0-25196 GCF_977012225.1 Planomonospora algeriensis
GGCGGAAGCGCCGCGCCGCAACGGCTGCGGCGGGCCGGAGCGATCACCGCGGTGGCCGCGGGCTGCGCCGCCGCCGTCGGGCTGGGCGCGCTGACGTTCCAGGACATGACCGGTCCGGAGGACAGGCAGGAGTCGGTGAAGCCGTTCACCCCCGAACCGCGGACCTCCGCGTCGCCGACCGCCACCCCCGGCAGGAGCAGACCTGCGGCGACCCGGCCGCCCGCCCCTCCGACCAAGTCGCCCCGACCTTCGCCGTCGCCGTCGGCTACGGTAAGTACGTCGGCCACGCCCACCACGGAGCCGACGACGTCACCGACCCCGAGCCCCACACCGACCACTCCGACCCCGACTCCCCCTCCCCCGACGACGACACCGAACCCCACGCCGAGCGTCACGGCCGAGCCCGGCGAGACGGTCCCACCGAATGGGGAGACGTGATGCGGGAAGGGGCCGATGATGGACACCGGTGGCCTGAGAGTTCACCGGCACCCAAGATGAACGGTAAGGGACAGTGCAGGAAATGACTCAGCCTCGACGCCTAGGCGACCGCTACGAGCTTGACGGCGTCGTCGGGCGTGGCGGCATGGCCGAGGTCTATCGCGCCCGAGACATCCGGCTGGACCGGGTCGTCGCGATCAAGACCCTCCGTGCGGATCTGGCCAGGGACCACACGTTCCAGGCGCGTTTCCGCCGGGAGGCGCAGTCCGCCGCGTCACTGAACCACCCGTCCATCGTGGCGGTCTACGACACCGGTGAGGACACCTCCGAGGGTGCGCCCGTGCCGTACATCGTGATGGAGTACGTCGACGGCAGCACGCTGCGCGACATCCTGCGGGCCGACCGGCGGCTGCTGCCCGAGCGGGCGGCCGAGCTGGTCGACGGGATCCTGCGGGCGCTGGACTACAGCCACCGCGGCGGCATCGTGCACCGGGACATCAAGCCGGCGAACATCATGATCACCCGCAACGGCGACGTCAAGGTCATGGACTTCGGCATCGCCCGCGCGATGGCCGACTCGGCCGCGACCATGACGCAGACCGCCCAGGTGATCGGCACCGCGCAGTACCTCTCGCCGGAGCAGGCCAGGGGCGAGCGGGTCGACGCCCGCAGCGACATCTACTCCACCGGTTGCGTGCTGTACGAGCTGCTGACCGGGCAGCCGCCGTTCACCGGCGACTCCCCGGTGGCGATCGCCTACCAGCACGTCCGCGAGGACCCGATCCCGCCGTCGCAGATCGACCGGGAGATCCCCGCGTGGGCCGACGCCATCGTGCTCAAGGCGATGGCGAAGGACCCGGCGCACCGCTACCAGAGCGCCGGTGAGATGCGGGCCGACATCCAGCGGGCCCTGCAGGGCATGCCGATGGACGCCCAGACGATGGCGCTGGCCAACAACTACGGCGCGGCCACCCGGACCATGCAGCAGCAGCCGCCCGGTCCGGGCGGGCCCGTCACCCAGCGCACCACCGCCGTCCCGGCGTACGAGTACGGCACCGAGGACGGCGGCGCCGCCGGGCGGGGCGAGCGCGGGCGCCGACGCGCCCAGGGCGGCAACACCGCGCTCAAGACCGCCGCGTGGATCCTGATCCCGCTCCTGATCATCGGCGCCTTCATCGGCGTGGGCTACAAGTTCCTCAGCGCTCCGGGCACGCCCACGGGCGATGCGCAGGTGGAGATCCCGACGCTGACCTCCCAGACGGCCGAGGCCGCGACCAAGCAGCTCAGCGCCCTCGACCTGAAGGTCAAGGTGACCGAGGAGTTCAGCGAGGATCAGCCGAAGGGCGCGGTCATCGAGACCGACCCGGCGGCCGGGGAGAAGGTGGACAAGGGCACCGAGGTGAAGGTCATCGTCTCCAAGGGCGTCGAGCGGGTCACGGTGCCCGACGTGATCGGCAAGACCGTGGAGGAGGCCACCGCCGAGCTCAAGGCCAAGGAGTTCGAGGTGGACGTGCTGACCAAGGCGTCCTCCCGTCCGCAGGGCGTCGTCCTGGAGAGCGACCCGGAGCCCGGGAAGAAGGCCGCCAAGGGCGGCACCGTCCGCATCTACGTGCCCAAGGAGGCCATCGAGGTCCCGAGCGTCGTCGACCTCAACGTGGACGACGCGACCGCGGCCCTCAAGGAGGCGGGCTTCAAGGTGAAGACCTCCGAGCAGCCGAGCGACCGGCCCGAGGGCACCGTCCTCAGCCAGACCCCCGGGGCGGGTGCGAAGGTCCAGCCGGGCACCACGATCATGCTGGTCGTCTCCAGCGGGCAGCCTCCGATGCCGACGGAGGAGCCGAGCGCCCCGACCGACGACCCGAGCATCCCGACCGACCAGCCGACCGACGACCAGCCGGACGTCCCGAGCGACGAGCCGACCGACGACCCGTTCTTCGACTCTCCCGACGGCCAGCACGGCTGACCGGCCGCCTGACCTGAGAGGGCCCTTGCCTGCGGCGGGGGCCCTCTCGCATGGCCTCCCCGGACGCCGGAGTCCTCTTGCGCCGGGCATGAGAAGAGCCCCTCCGCCACTCGGGGGCAATGGCGGAAGGGCTCACTGGTTAGTCGTACGGAGCGCGGGCGGCGTTACACGATCCGCTCCAGCCAGTTTCCGAGCAGCCGGTGTCCGTGCTCGGAGATCACCGACTCCGGGTGGAACTGCACGCCCTCGACCGGCGCCGTACGGTGGCGGAGTCCCATGATGACGCCGTCGTCCGTGGTCGCGCTGACCTCCAGGACCTCCGGCACCGTGCCGGGCAGTACGGCCAGCGAGTGGTAGCGCGTCATGGTGACCGGGGAGGGCAGCCCGGCGAAGACCCCGCGCCCGTCGTGGGAGATCGCGCTCGTACGGCCGTGCATCAGCTCCGGGGCCCGCGTCACGGTCGCGCCGTGGGCGACCGCGATGGCCTGGTGGCCCAGGCAGACCCCGAGCAGCGGCAGGTCGCGTGCCTCGCAGTGACGGACCAGCGGGACGCTCACCCCGGCGTCCTCGGGGGCGCCGGGGCCGGGACTGATCAGGACCCCGTCGAACCCCGCGGTGTCCTCGACCGTCACGTGGTCGCGCGGGCGTACGTCGCAGACGGCGCCGAGCTCGCGGAGGTACTGCACGATGGTGTGCACGAAGCTGTCGTGGTTGTCCACGACCAGGACGCGGGTCATCGTGCCACGACCGGGCGGCCGACGAGGATCCGCGAGCCGGGAACGATCCGCGAGCCGGGAGGGATCTGTGATTCGAACCGGGAGGACACGACACATCAGACTATGTCCACCCACCGACCGGCCCGTCCCGGGCGGAGAAAGCCCGCGCCCACAGGATCGCCATGTCCCATCTGCGCCGACTATCCTTGCTCACCAGCGACTACGCTAGCCGACAGAGCCTGCGCACGATCCGGATCGCGCAGGGTTGACGCAGGAGAACCCCAGTGCCCAAGCCCAAGACTCGCAAGAAGGCGGTTTACACCCCGCCGAAGACGACCCAGCAGGTCAAGATGAGCCCGCGCTGGCTGGCGCCGGTCATGGTGGCCTCCTGGATCATCGGCATCCTGTGGATCGCCGTCTACTACGTGGCGCCGGACGCGCCGCTGCTCGGGACGCTCGCGAACTGGAACCTGCTCATCGGGTTCGGTTTCATCATCTTCGGTGTGATCCTCTCCACCCGCTGGCGTTAGGACTTTCCACAGGGCTGTCCACACCCTGGGGACGCGCGCCAGGGTGTGGATCAGCCCACGAGGCCGACGGCCTCGTTGAAGGCGTACGGCGGGAGCAGCACGACCGCCGCGACCAGGAGCAGCAGGACGGCCGCGCAGCCGGCGAGCTGGACCGCGGTGCGGTTCCTGGCCGGGGCGTAGACGAGGGCCGCGGCGACCACGGCGCCGGTGACCAGGCCGCCGAGGTGGCCCTGCCAGCTGATCCCGGGGAACAGGAACGTGACCACCACGTTGATGCCGATCAGCCAGAGCACCCCGCGGGCGTCGTAGCCGAGCCTCCGGGAGACCACGAACATCGCGCCGAACATGCCGTAGATCGCACCCGACGCGCCCACCGTCAGGGACGCGGAGAACAGATAGACCGCGACGGAGCCGCCGAGCGCGGAGAGCAGGTAGAGCGCCAGGAAGCGGGCCGAACCCAGGCGGCGCTCCAGTTCGGGACCGATGACGTAGAGCGCCCACATGTTGAACAGGATGTGGGTGAGCGAGAAGCCTCCGCCGCCGAGTGGCGAGTGCAGGAAGGCGCCGGTGAGCAGGCGCCACCATTCGCCCCCGTAGGCGACGGCCCCGGCGAACATGCCGTAGTCGCTCACCACCTGCCGGAAGACGTTCTCCACGGCGTAGGCCAGCACGTTGAGGATCAGCAGTCCCCAGGTGACGTAGGGCGTGGTGACCGCCCCTCCGCCGAACACCGCCTGCGCCTGCCGTACGCCCTTGTTGCCCTCGGCCACGCACTCGGGGCACTGGAAGCCGACCGCGGCGTCGCGCATGCAGTCGGGGCAGATGGACCGCTCGCAGCGCTGGCAGCGCACGTAGGTCTCGCGGTCCGGATGGCGGTAGCAGGTGGGAACGGCCTGAGGCCCGGACTCGCCGGGGGGCTGGGTGGTCATGGCGCGTCGGTGACCCTTTCGGCCGTGCTCGGATCCTCACCCAACCCTATGCAGATTTCCGGGCACCCGTGCGCGGCGGCCGGGCGCCCCGGGCATCCGGGCACGGCCGCCTGCGTGACCTGTGCGCGGCGGCCTGTGCGACCTGTGCGCGGCGGCCGTCACCTCGGCCGCCGCACGGGTGGTTCAGCCCTGGACGCGGTCGATCGTGACGCTCTCCAGCACGACCGGGTCGACGGGACGGTCGCGGTGGCCCGTCGGGGTCTTGGCGATGGCGTCGACGACGTCCTGGCCCTCGATGACCTCGCCGAAGATGGTGTGGCGGCCGTTCAGGTGCGGCGTGGGCACCACGGTGATGAAGAACTGCGAGCCGTTGGTGCCGCGGCCCATCTGGATGCCGGCGTTGGCCATGGCGAGCAGGTAGGGGCGGTTGAAGTAGAGGTCCGGGTGGATCTCGTCGTCGAACTTGTAGCCGGGGCCGCCGACGCCCTCACCCAGGGGGTCACCGCCCTGGATCATGAAGCCGCTGATGACCCGGTGGAAGACGGTGCCGTCGTAGAGCTTGTCGGTGGTCTTCTGGCCGGTCTCCGGGTGCGTCCACTCCCGGGTGCCCTCGGCCAGCTCCACGAAGTTGCGCACGGTCTTGGGCGCGTGGTCAGGGAAGAGCTGCACCTTCACGGTGCCGCGGTTCGTGTTCAGGGTAGCGATCAACTTCTCAGCCACGGTCGGGCTGCCCCCTTCAGGTCATCACGCAAGGCCTGCCTCAGGCGCTGCATTTGCACTGTTCTGTCAACTATGGCCGTCACCGGCCCGTCAACATCCTCCCACGACTGGTCATGATTGAGCCGCTTTCGAGCGGGAAGGGGTCGCTGCGGGGCCCCAACGACAGGGGAGGAGTTGCCGTGCCTCTTGCAACACTGTTCGGAAAGCGCAACACCAGCATGGTTCCGGAGACCCGGATGCGACTGGCCAAGCACCAGGCCATGGTGGCCAGGGACCAGGCCATGCTGCAGATCGCCCGAGCCGCCGAACGGGTCGGCCCGATGGCCGCGCAGGCCCGTGAGGCCGCCGTCAGCGCCGCGGACGAGAAGATCAGCGAGGCCCGCAGGTGGGCCGCGCCGCAGCTGGACGCCGCCGCGCACACCGTCGAGCAGCAGCTGGGACCCAAGCTGAGCGCGATGCTGTCCCAGGCTGCGACGAAGCTGGATCCCTCACCCCCGGTCAAGATCAGATCCCGCAACTGGCCGATGCTCCTGCTGCTCACCGGCCTCGCCGCCGGAGCCGCGGGTTTCGCGATGTACCGCAAGGGCTCCAGCCAGTGGACCGACACGATGAAGGGCAGCGCGAGCGACGCGTCCCACTGGGTGAGCGACAAGGCGAAGACCGCGGCCGACAAGGTCTCCGGCGTGGCCGGAGGCGTGAAGTCGAAGGCCGAGGAGTTCAGCCACAAGGCGGAGCCCACAACCGGTGTGACCGGTCAGGGCGCCGACGCCGAACCGAGCGGGGTCACCAGGAACATGACCTGAGCTGAGCCGAGCTGACCTGGGCTGAGCTGACCCGCGACCGCCGCGTACGGCCCGCACCCCGAGGTGCGGGCCGTACGCGCGTGCCGTACCGGTCCCCGCCCGGCGCGGCGCCCGGACCGCTAGCGCCACTCGGTGACGCAGACCACGGCCGCCTTGCCGGGCAGCTTCCGCGCACGGACGACGTCCCCCGGGCCGGAGGAATGGAAGGATCCGGAGGAGCCGCGGCTCGGGGCGGGAACGGCCCGGCCCTTGACGATCTCGCAGGATTCCTTGCCGGGGAACGCCTTAACGCAATGCGGCTTCCCACGGAACCTCTTGCCCCGGACCGCCTCACCGGGCGCCCGGACCTCGGACGGGCCGTCCTGATAGGCGACCGCGCCCCGCTCCGGCACCCGGACCTCGGACGCGCCGTCGACCGGGAGGGCGGGCACCGCGACCACCACGTCCTCCTCCCGTACCCGCCTGCGGTCCCCCGCACGGAGCCTCTCCAGCTCCGCCTCGGTGACCCTGCGGATGACGAGACCCTTCCCGCCCTTGCAGGCGATGGAGATGGCGCCGTCCGGCGGGGTCGCCGGGACGGCGAGCTCGGTGGCTCCGGAGGATTCGAAGGATTCGGCGGGAGACGGGGTGCCGGCGGCGTTGGCCGCGCCGGTCAGGGTGGTCATCAGGGCCCCGGCGGTCACCGCGGCGGCGGCGAGGAAGCGGATGCGCATGTTCGGTTCTCCTCGTTGGCTCGAAGTCCGGCCGGCATCCGGCCGGCCTCCTGTCGAAGTCCGGCGGACACCCGATCGGCGTCAGGTCGGGACACCGGCCGGCGTCCGTCGGAACGTGGCGGCCACACCGTCCCTCCCGGAACCTGAAGCCGCCCTGAACGCCGCCGAAGCCCGCTTCAGGTTCCTCCTCGCCGCCCCGTCCTCTTCAGGTTGGCTTTAGGTCGGATACGGCACGCTGGCGCCATGCGCGTGCTGCTGGTGGAGGACGAGAAGCGCCTGGCCGACCTGCTGAAGGGCGGGCTGGCCGGTGAGGGGTTCGCGGTGGACGTCGCCCACGACGGGCGGGAAGGGCTCTGGATGGCCGGGGAGAATCCCTACGACGTGATCGTGCTCGACGTCATGCTGCCCCGGATGAACGGCTACACCGTCTGCTCGCGGCTCCGCGACGCGGAGAACTGGACGCCGATCCTGATGCTCACCGCCAAGGACGGCGAGCACGACGAGGCCGAGGCACTGGACACCGGCGCGGACGACTTCCTGTCCAAGCCGTTCTCCTACGTCGTCCTGCCGGCCCGGCTGCGCGCCCTGGTCCGCCGGGGCGGCCGGGCCCGGCCGGCGTCGATCAGGATCGGCGACCTGGTCGTCGACCCGGCGGGGCTGCGCTGCCACCGGGACGGGGTGGAGATCCCGCTCACCCCGAAGGAGTTCGCGGTCCTGCACGGCCTGGCCCGCAGGCAGGGCGAGGTGGTCTCCAAGAGCGAGCTGCTCGCGCAGGCGTGGGACTTCGCCTACGACGGGGACCCGAACATCGTCGAGGTCTACGTCAGCGCGCTCCGCCGGAAGATCGACGCCCCGTTCGGCCGGTCGTCCCTGGTGACCGTGCGCGGCGCCGGATACCGGCTGGAGGCCTGAGATGCCGCGCCTGTCGGTCCGGGTCCGGGCGACCCTCGCGACCACCGCGATCGTGGCGGTCGCGCTGGCCGCCGCCGCCGCCCTGCTCGTCGGCGTGCTCAGCGAGAGCCTGATGGCGAGTGCCTCCGACGAGGCCGTCCGGCGCGCCGGAGTCGTCGCCGAACGGATCTCCGGTGAGACGGGAGCCGTGGCGGAACCCGGCTCCCGGGCCGAAGCGGATTCCGTCCCGGCCCTCGAACCGGACATCCAGATCCTCACCCAGGCGGCGCCCCGCCCAGCCGGAGTCGAGCTCTCCGTGCACGCCGTACCCGCCGAGCGGTGGGCGCCGGAGGACGCCTTCGTCATGGCCACCGCGCCGGTCGGCACCGCCAGGGGGACGGTGATCGTGCGGGCCCGCGCCTCCCTCGAACCCGCCCAGGCGGCGCTGCAGACCCTGAAGGGCGTCCTGCTCCCCGGGATCCCCGCGCTGCTCCTGCTGGTGGCGGCCCTCACCTGGCTGGCGGTCGGCCGGGCGCTCGCACCGGTCTCCGCGATCCGGGCGGAGCTGGCCGACATCACCGCCAGCGACCTGCACCGGCGGGTCCCCGTGCCCAGGTCCCGTGACGAGATCGCCCGGCTGGCCGAGACCACGAACCGCACGCTCGACCGCCTGGAGCTGGCCGTCGGCCGCCACCGGCGCTTCGTCGCCGACGCCGCCCACGAGCTGCGCAGCCCGCTGGCCGTCCTGCGGGCCCGCCTGGAACTCGCGCCGCCCCAGCGGCTGACCGCCGAGGCGCTGGCGGACGTGGAGCGGATCCAGGCGCTCACCTCCGACCTGCTGCTGCTGGCCCGGCTGGACGCCGACGAGCCGGTCCGCCACGACGAGGTGGACCTGGGCCAGGTCGCCGCGGAGGAGGGCACCCGGATCCGGCCGCGGCCGGAGGTGCGGGTCGCCCTGGAGATCGCCGCCGACGTGCTGGTCCGCGGCTCGGCCGAGCAATTGCGCCGCCTGGTGGCCAACCTCGTGGACAACGCCGTACGGCATGCGGAGTCGGCGGTCACCGTCCGGCTGGCGGCGGAGGGAGGGGAGGCCGTGCTGGAGGTGCGCGACGACGGGCCGGGCATCCCCGCCGAGCACCACGAGGCCGTCTTCGACCGCTTCACCCGGCTGGACGAGGCCAGGGACCGGGACGCGGGCGGCGCGGGGCTCGGGCTGGCGATCGCCCGGGACATCGCGGTACGGCACGGCGGCGATCTGGCCGTCGTGTCCGTCCCGCCGGGAGCCTGCCTGCGCGCCCGGCTTCCTCTCGTGTCCCCGGCCGGGAGCGCACCGCCACCCGCCTGAGCGGTGCTCACCCGGCAGGCGGGCGCCGAGCGGACAGCCGGGCCGTCGGCGGGCCCGCCTACCGGCCGCGGAGACGGAAGGCGATCTCCGCCATGGTGTCCCCGGGGAACGGGGCCCGGGATGGGTCGCCGCCCATCGTGAGGATCTCGACGGCCGTGACGAGGTCCGCGCGCTGGCGCCGTACGAAGTCGCGGTCGACGACGGCGCCGTGGCCCGGGACGACCGCCTCGCCCGGCAGGTCCAGCAGGCGGGCGAGCGTGTCCGGCCACTCCAGCGGGAAAGCGTCCCCGAACTGCGGCGGCGCCCCTTCCTCCACCAGGTCCCCGGCGAAGATCACTCCGGCGTCGGGGACCTCGGCCACGACGTCATTGTCGGTGTGCCCCCGGCCCAGGTGCCGCAGGTGGACCGGGCGGTCGCCGAGGTCGAGGGTGACGGAGCCGGTGAACGTACGGCCCGGCGGGACGATCTCCACCTCGGCCAGTTCCTCCGGCCCCTCGTGGAGCCATGTCCGCCGCTGTTCCTCCCCGGTGGCCTCGGCCGCCTCCGCGCAGCGGACGTGACCCCAGATGTCGGCGGGGAGGAAGACCGCGTTGCCGAAGAAGTGGTCGAAGTGCGCATGGGTGTTGACCACGGTCCACGGCAGGGCGGTGATCTCCCGGACGGCTCCGGCCAGCTCCCGGCCCTGACGGTGGGACATGCGCGTGTCGACGACCAGGCAGCCCTCGCCTCCGACGACGAGTCCGGCGTTCAGGTCGAACGACTCGTGGCGTCTGACGTAGACGCGGTCACCGACTTCCCGCCACTGTTCGATCATCCTCCGAGCCTGCCAGAACCGGGACCGCCGCGGTCAGCGACGCGACCGGTTCACCGGGCCGCGGCCAAGGTCAGGGTCACCGGACCGGCCGCGACCTTCAGCCCCCGCTTCGGGCCGCCGGATCTGGCGGGCGCGACCGTGAAGGTCAGCCTGGCCGTCGTCTTCGGGCCCAGCCTGGTGATCGTGCAACGCGCCGCCGTACCGCTGAACCGGCAGCCCTTGCCGGCCTTGGTGAACTTCTGGCCGCCGAACGTGCGGCCGGCGAGCTTGAGCGCCGTGACCGGCTCGGTGCCGGTGTTGGCGACCGTCACCGTGTAGGTGTTCCCGCGCGCCGCACCCTTCAGCCGGATCTTCGACGGCGCCCGGGTGAGCGCCTTGAGCTGGGACGGTGTGCCGTTGAAGGAGTTCTGGCCGCCGGGGAGGGAGCCGCTCTTGTCCGCCGACTGCCAGAAGGTGTGGCGCTTCCAGCCCGCCGGGAGCTCTCCCGGCTCGGTGCCCCAGCGGGCCAGCCAGAGCGGGTTGCGGCCGAAGGCGCGCGAGTCGCCGGTGCAGGTCCGCCACCAGCTCGTGGT
The DNA here is from genome assembly GCF_977012225.1 of Planomonospora algeriensis. Classification (NCBI taxonomy): domain Bacteria; kingdom Bacillati; phylum Actinomycetota; class Actinomycetes; order Streptosporangiales; family Streptosporangiaceae; genus Planomonospora; species Planomonospora algeriensis. The sequence goes on from NZ_CDRNDK010000049.1 coordinate 10,435, forward strand.
GGTGTAGATGATCGCGTCCTTGCCGGTCCGCAGGCGGTAGCGCCGGGTGAAGTCGCCCACCCAGGCGACCGCCTGCTCCGGGGTGAGCCCGTAGCAGTTGTCGAGGCCGTTCTTCTTGCCGTACGGATTGTCCTCCAGGTCCAGGACGCCCGGCAGCGTCCGGCCGTCGGAGGTCCAGCGGCCGCCGTTCCGCACGAAGAAGTCGGCCTGCTCCGCACCGCCGGACTCGTGCGGCTGGGCGAAGTGATAGGCCCCGCGCAGCAGGCCCGCCTCGGCGGCTCCGCCGTACTGCGCGGCGAACCGGGGGCTGACGTAGTCCAGGCCCTCGGAGGCGTGCACGAACGCGAACGCCGCGCCGGCGCCGGCGGCGGCCTCCCAGTCGATGTCCCCCGTCCAGTTGCTGACGTCGGTCCCGACCACTTTCGGCGCCCGGCGCGATCCGGGACCGGAGAAGCCCGCGGAGGCTGAGGCGTCCGAAAGGACGGATCCGACGAGGACGGGGGCGCTCGCGGAGACGGGGGCGCTCGCGAGGGAGGACGGGTGCGTGAGGGCGGAGCCGGAGGGCAGCGCGGACGCCTGCCCGGTCTCCAGGGCCAGCACCCCCGCCGCCACGACGGCGATCACGGCGGTCCGATGTTTCACGTGAATCATCCCTTCACCGGCGAAAGAGATGATCATGGCGGGTTCCGTCCGTCGGCCGCAAGCACTTCGGAGCATCCGGCCCCGTCCGAAGGCGGCCCCTCCGGCGTCATCACCGCGTCCGGATCGGAGGCATGATGCTCGTGTAGAACGCGATCTCGTGGAGCCGCGCGTCCGAGCCGGAGACCCGACCGGCTCCCGGGCCCGTCCTCGAGCACCGCGGACCGGTCGGGCCCGAGGCCGGTCGTCGTCCCGCCCGAAGAAGACCCGGCCGAAGAAGACCCGCCCGAAGAAGACCCGGCAGCGACCCGAGGAGGAGCCGAGCAGGTGTCCGACATCACCATGCGGCCGTACGACGGCGCCGAGGACCTGCGCAGGATGCAGGAGCTCGCCCAGGCGGTCTGGGGGCGGAGCGGCCGGTGCCATGTGGGGGAGCTCGCCTGGGACCGCTTCCAGCACCGGGGCCGGGAGGCGGAGTGGCCGACGATGCTGTGGGAACGCGAGGGCCGCACGATCGCGTGGGCCTGGGTGCGCCTCCCCGGCGGCCTGCAGTTCGTCGCACCCGACGACCTCGCCGACGAGGTGCTCGACTGGTTCCACGAGGTCACCGCGGGCGACCGGCTGGCCACCACGATCCTCGACACGGAGGCGGGCCTGGCGGAGGTCCTGACGCGCCGCGGCTACCGGCGGGCGCAGGACGCGTCCTTCCTGCTGCGCATGTCGCGCGACCTGGAAGGACTCCCCGAGGTGGAGACGCCGCCCGGGTTCACCGTGCGCCACCTGCGCGGGGACGAGGACGTCCCCGGCCGGGTCGCCGCGCACCGGTCGGCCTTCCACCCGTCCAGGGTCACCGAGGAGAGTTACCGCCGGGTCATGCGGGCGTGGCCGTACCGGCGTGAGCTGGACTGCGTCGTGGAGGCGCCGGACGGGCGGCTGGTCTCCTACTGCCTGGCCTGGCTGGACCCGGACAACCGCGTCGGGCAGTTCGAGCCGGTCGGCACCGCCCGGGAGTTCCGGCGGCTCGGCCTGGCCCGCGCCGCGTGCCTGTACGCGATGCACCGCCTGCGCGCCGAGGGGGCCGGGGAGGTGACGGTCTACGCCAGGGGGGACGAGGCCCATCCCGTCCCGGCGAGGCTGTACGGCTCGCTGGGGTTCCGCGCCGAGGCCCGGACCGTGACGTACACGCGCTCCCGCTGAGGCCCGTATCCCCCGGCCACCGGCGTCCTCCCGCCGCACCGGCCTACCCCCTGCCCGGCCTACCACCGCACCGTCCTCCCGCCCGGCTCTCCGCTCCCTTCCGGCTTTCCGCCGTACCGGCATAGATCGGCGCCCCGCCCGCGTCCTTGCTTGGTGACACCGCGAGGAGGACAGGTGGATCCAGGTTTCGAGGCGGGCTTCCGGGAGTTCGTCGTCGCCCGGTCGGGGGCGCTGTTCCGCACCGCGTACCTGTTGACCGGTGACCGGCATGCCGCCGAGGACCTGGTGCAGTCGGCACTGGCGAAGACGGCCGCCAGGTGGCGCGGTCTCCGCGACCCCGCGGCCGTCGAGGGCTACGTCCGCCGTGCCATGTACCACGAGCAGGTGAGCTGGTGGCGGCGCCGCTCCCGGATCACGGAGGTGTCCACGGAGCAGCCCCCCGACCGGGTCGGCGACGGGCACGCCGAGACCGCGGACCTCCGCCTGGTGATGCGTACGGCTCTCGCCCGCCTGACGCCCCGGCAGCGGACCGTGCTGGTGCTGCGTTACTTCGAGGACCTGTCCGAGACCGAGATCGCCCGGCTGCTCGGCATCGGGGTGGGATCGGTCCGCAGCCAGATCCACCGGTCGCTGGAACGGCTACGGAAGGCCGCTCCCGAGTTGGACGGCGTGAGGGAGATGCGATGAACATCGAGGATCTGCTGCGGGAGACCCTTTCGGACATGGCCCACGAGGAGCAGCCGCCGGCGCCCGGCCGGTTCCTCCGACCCCGTCGGCCTTCCCGTCGCGTCCCGGCCTTGGCGGCGGCCGCCGTCGCCGTGCTGGCGGCCGGAGCGGCGCTCGTGGCCGGAGCGCTGCCCGCACCGGTGACGGATCGGCCCGGCGTCACGGGCCGGGGCCCGGACGAGACGCGTGCGGAGACCTCGCGGAAGCCGATCGTCCTGACCGTGCGGGCGGGAATGCGGCTCTCCCAGATCCTGCGGCTGCTGTCGGACGCCACCGGCAGGCCGGTGGCGGAGTTCGAGCGGGCCGCGGAGGACGGCGGGGCGCTCGGTCTCCCCGCCTACGCCAAGGGGGCGCTGGAGGGATTCGTCTTCCCCGCGGCCTACGAGTTCCCGGCCGGGTCGAGCCCCCGCGAGATCCTCGCCGCGATGGTGGTCCGGTTCGACCGCGCCGCCGGGGACGCCGGGCTGGTGGAGGGCGCCGGGCGGATCGGCCGTACGCCGCTGGAGGTCCTGACCGTCGCCAGCATCGTCCAGGCCGAGGCGGTCCGCGCAGAGGACATGCCGAAGATCGCGCGGGTCGTCTACAACCGGCTGGACCGCACGCCCCCGAGGAAACTGGAGCTGGACAGCACGGTGATGTACGGCCTGGGCAAGACCGGTTCCACCGCCTCGGTCGAGGATCTCAGGAGCCGGTCCCGCTACAACACCTATGTGCGCCCCGGCCTGCCGCCCGGCCCCATCGGAAACCCGGGCGCCGCCGCCATCGAGGCCGCGCTGCGTCCGGCCCCCGGTCCCTGGCTGTTCTTCGTGACGACGGATCCCGGCAGGCGCGTCATGAAGTTCGCCGACTCCGAGGCCGGGTTCATCAAGCTGGTGGAGGAGTCCCGCAGGAACCGGAGGACCGGATGACGGAGCGGCGCGTCGGGTGAGGCGTCCCGGGGCGACCGTCGTGCCCGCATCGCGCTGAGCTACGGTGAGAGTCCATGGACGTCTACGGCTCGATCGCCTCGTTCGCCGTCGTCGTGGGATTCCTCACGCTCACGCCCGGCCTGGACACGGCGCTGATCCTGCGCACCTCGCTGCTGGCCGGCAGGAGACCCGCCTGGGCCGTGGTCCTCGGCATCCAGGCCGGAACGCTCGTGTGGGGCGTCGCCACCGCCGCCGGCCTGTCCGCCCTGCTCTCCACCTCCCGGCTCGCCTACGAGGTGCTGCGCTGGGCGGGTGTCGCCTACCTGGTGTGGATGGGCGGCCGGATGCTCTGGCACAGCCGCCGGAGCGGCGCGGGCGGGACGGCGGCGCCCGAACCGTCCGGGGACGACGGATCGTGGCCCGCGTTCCGCCGCGGCCTGCTGACCAACCTGCTCAACCCGAAGATGGGCGTCTTCTACGTCGCGATGCTCCCCCAGTTCATCCCGGACGGCGCGCCGCACGTCGCGATGGGCGTCCTGCTGGCGGGCGTGCACGTCTGCGAAGGGCTGCTCTGGAGCGCGCTGCTCATCGGGTTCACCGGTCTGGTGCGCGGCTGGCTGGGCAGGCCGTCGGTCAAGCGCGGCCTGGACCGGCTGACGGGCCTCGTCGTGATCGGCTTCGGGCTGCGGCTGGCGACACAGCCCTCCTGAACCTCCGGGCACGGTGGACGCCCCAGACCCGGCGCGCCCGGTTCACGCGCGGGCGTCACGAGCGTGTGCCTGCCCGCGTTCACGGTCACGAGCCTGCACCTGCCCGCGTTCACGGTCACGAGCGTGTGCCTGCCCGCAGTCACGGTCACGAGCCGACGAGAAGCCGCCGGGCGACCTCCGGAGGCACCGGGTACTCACGCTCCGGGGGCAACAGCCGCTGCGCCTTCGACGCCTGCCCGGTCTGCACCAGCCCGGCGATCCTTCTCACCGTGGGCGTGACGTCGGTGAGGCCGACGACCCACTCGTCCGCGAACCTGCGGATCAGGGTCCGGCCGATCCCGACCTGGATGCTGTAATGGTTGAGCGCCGCCCCGCGCAACGAGCGCTCGGGGTCCCACTGGACGTGAACCGCCGCCCGGTCGACGGCCTCCGGTCCGGCTGTCGTCAGCACGGCCCGGGAGAGCGCCTCGTGCCATCCGTCCCGGGTGATCCGCACCGCCAGGACGCGCTCCTGACCCGGCTTCCGCGCCCAGTTGCTGCGGTGCATGAGCCAGAGGAACGAAGGCTTGATCCACGTCATGCGGGTGAACGAGAAGGGCGGCACGAACCGCTCGGCGCTGAGGGCGGGGTCGGCCACGGCGGGCGGGTACGCCTGGTAGACCACGATCGTCTCAGCGTCGTAGTCCGCTCTCACCTGGTGCTGAACCGGCATGCAGAGTACCCTGCCGCCCCGTCCCGCCCCGGCACAAAGCGTTTTCTCCCCCGTACGGCCTCCCCCGTACGGCCTCGCTGTCAGAACAGGGTCAGCGGCTCGACCGGCACGGGCTCGGGCAGCGGTTCGACCCCGGGCAGCACGGCTCGCACCTCGTCGTGGAAGCGGCGGGCGAGCACCGGTGCTTCGGCGTTGTCGGGGGTGTGCACGAACACGGTCGGCGACCGGCCCTCGCGCAGCCACCCGGCGACCGTGGCGACCCACTCCTGCCAGCCCTCGACCGTGCGGGCCGTGTCGTCCCGGCCGAGGTAGCGGACGATCGGGCGGTCGGTGAGAGCGGGCGCCCGGCGCGGCACGCGCGGTTTCTTCAGCCACGCGTCCCGTTCGGCGTCGCTGGTCGGCGGGCTCCGGAAGAAGGCCGTGGTGTCGAACGGGACCCACTCGGCCCCGACTCCGGACAGGACCCCTTCGAGGAGCCGCGCGGACCGCTCGTCGTCGAAGAACGCGCGGTGGCGGACCTCGACGGCGTACCGGTACGAGCGGGGGAGCCCGCGGAGGAAGCCCGCCAGGACGCCGAGGTCGTCCGGCCCGAACGACCCCGGCAGCTGGACCCAGAGGGCGTGGGCCCGCGGCCCGAGCGGTTCGATCGCCTCCAGGAACGCCCGGAGTTCCTCGTCGGCGCCGGTGAGGCGGCGCTCGTGCGTGATCGGCTTGGGCAGCTTGACCACGAAGCGGAAGCCGGGGCCGACCTGCGCCGCCCACGACTCCACCGTGCTCCTCGCCGGTGTCGCGTAGAACGTGGTGTTGCCCTCCACCGCGTTGCACCAGGTCGCGTAGGCCCTCAGCCGCTCCTCCGGGGGGAGCGGGTGGGGCAGGAGGCGCCCCTGCCATGCCTTGTGCGTCCACATCGCGCATCCCACATGAAGCCGCATGACCCCGACGCTATCCGAGGCCGGCGGCATCCGGGCCCGCGGGCCGTACGGTGCTCCGATCGAGGAATTCCCGCGGCCACGGGACGAGCGGTCCCAGACCGAGAGGAACAGCGCTCCGTCCTTCACCGGTGGCGGTTCTCACGGGCCGGGGTTCGGGCCGCGGGTTCTCAGGGGAGGCGGGCGTCGGCGAGGAGCCGCTCGCAGGCGTCGAGCAGGAGCTGCCGGTACGGCCGCGCCCGCTCGGCGAACCCCCGTTGCTCGGCGGCGTACTCGGCCCGCCCCTCGGGCGTCTCGATCCGGATCGCCCGGTGACCGAGCGCGCTCAGGTCGTACGGGCTGGCCCGCATGTCCACCTCGCGGATGTCGCGGGCCAGCGCGAAGCAGTCGGCGACCAGCTCGCTGCCCACCAGCGGCGACAGCTTGTACGCCCACTTGTACAGGTCCATGTTGGCGTGCAGGCAGCCCGGCTGCTCCAGTTCCCGCTGCCGCTCGCGCGTCGGCTGCAGCACGTTGAGCGGGCGCGCCTCCGGGGTGAAGAAGCGGAACGCGTCGAAATGGCCGCACCGCACGCCCCGCTGCTCCACGACCTCCGCGATCTCCTCGTCATCGAGCCGGAGCGGCCAGGCGCCGTGCCGTACCTCCGCGGCCCGGTAGACCATCGCCCACTCGTGCAGGCCGAAGCAGCCGAGATAGGCCGGCCGCGACGCGGTGGCGGCCAGCAGCCGCGCGATCCACTCGACGGAGGACCCGCGCCGGTCCATCAGCGCCGCGGTGTCGAGCACGGCGCCCTCGGGGGTGTCGAGGTAGAAACGGCCGAAGCCGCTCGCCCCCTTCAGCACCACCCCGGCGCCCGGGTGCCACCGCCGCAGCCAGGCCGGCCGGTGGTCGTAGTAGACGAACAGGAAGTCCTCGACGGGATGGCTCTCCCGCCGCGCCTTGCGCGCGAGGTACGGCGCCGTCCACTCCTCGACCCGCCGCCGGTGCTCCTCCGCCCGGGCCCGCCACACCTCCGGTTCCAAAACCTCCACCGCCGAATGGTACGCGCGGACCGGCGCGGTACACGCATGAGCCGATCTCAGGTCCGCCCCGGACCCGGGACACTACGAATCCGGCCGGGTCGGCGTTGCTCAGCCCGGTGCCGACCAGGCGCGGCACCTCATCGGCAGCTTCACGAAGACGTACGTCGCGGCGACCGTGCTGCAGCTGAAGCCCGAGCCGGGCGTCCCGAATCCGACGAAGGACGTCACCTTGAAGCTGATCGACCACACCCTGTGCGGCGGCCGGTAGCCGGGCGGAGCCGTACCGCACCGAGGCGCGACCGAGGCTGAGGAACTCCCGGAGTCAGGACCGGTCGGACGCTCGCGGGACGAGCAGCCTCCGGTTGAACGCCTCGGTGACGGCGGAGGCGCGGTCTTTCACACCGAGCTTGGCGTAGATGTTCAGCAGGTGGCTCTTGACCGTGGCCTCGGTGATGAACAGCCGGGCGGCCGTCTCGCGGTTGGTGTTCCCGGCCGCCACGAGTTCGAGGATCTCGAGTTCCCGCTGGCTGAGCAGCTGCGGCGCGGGCGTCCTGACCCGGGTCATCAACCGTGCCGCCACCGCGGGCGACAGCACGCTCTCGCCCTTGGCCGCGGCGCGCGCACCGCGCAGCAGGTCCTCCCGGGGCGAGTCCTTGAGCAGGTAGCCGGTCGCGCCCGCCTCGATCGCCGGTAGGACGTGGGTGTCGGTGTCGTAGGTCGTCAGGACCAGTATCCGCGCGGTGACGCCGAGCCTGGCCAGCTCGGTGATGGCGGTCAGCCCGTCCATGCCGGGCATGCGCAGGTCCATCAGGATCACGTCGGGCCGCAGTTCCTGGGCGAGCCGTACGGCCGCGGCGCCGTCCGCGGCCTCGCCGAGCACCTGGAATCCGGGCGCGGAGGCGAACATGCTGCTCAGCCCGTCCCTGACGATGGGATGGTCGTCGGCGATCAGCAGCCGGATCGGGGATCCGGCCGTCGGCTCGGTCCTCGACCCGGTCCCCGGCTCGGTCCCCGGCTCGGTCGTCGGCGCGGCTGTCGGCTCGGCGGCGCGGTCGGTCATGTGCGGCTCCCGGCCGGCAGGAAGGGGACGCGGGCCGAGATCCCGGTGCGGCGCCGGGCTCGGACTCGATCTGCAGGGTCCCGGACAGCCCTTCGACGCGTTGCCGCATGATGGTCAGGCCGAACCCGCCGTCGCGGTTCTTCGGTCCCGTGCCGCCGTCCGCGGCCGTGGCGGCTTCGAGGCCCGCGGGCTCGAAGCCGCTGCCGTCGTCGCGCACGTCCAGCGCCACCTCGTCCTCCAGGTAGGACAGCGTGACCCCGACCCTGGTCGCGCCCGCGTGCTTGGCCACGTTGGCCAACGCCTCCTGCGCCGTGCGCAGCAGCGCGAACTCGGCCTCCGGTGTCATCGGCCGCGCCGTACCGGTCGTCGTGACCCGCACGGTGATCCCGTGCAGCTTCGACCACCTGTCGGCGACGTCGGCGAGCGCGTCACTCAGGCGCCCGCCGTCCAGCGGTTCGGGCCGCAGCGCGTCGACCGAGCGCCGGGCCTCGGCCAGGCTCTCCCTGGCCAGCCTCTTGACGGCGTCGAAAGGCCGGACCCACGGCGGCGGGACCTCGTGCATCTGCTCGGCCGCCTGCAGCTGCGCGATGATCCCGGTGAGCCCCTGGGCCAGGGTGTCGTGGATCTCGCGGGCCATCCGCTGGCGCTCGTCGAGGACTCCCGCCTCCCGGGCCTGGGCGAGCAGCTGGGCGTGCAGGCCGGTGTTCTCGGCGAGCGTCGCCTCCAGCAGCCGGTTCGTCCGGCTCAGCTCCGCGAGGGTCTGCTCGCGCTGCTCCTTCTCCCGCTCGGCGCGCCGGAGCACCCAGGCGGTGCCGCCCATGAGGACGACGTTGGCGGCCACGATGGACAGGTACAGCATCAGGCCGGAAGCGGTCGTCTTGGGCACGTCGGACGCCTGCGCCGTACCGGCCACGACCGCCACGGCGGCCACGCCCGACAGCCGCCACGGCCAGCGCAGGACGGTGAAGGCGTAGATGTAGGGCGCGGGGGTGAACAGTCCGAACGCGGGATCCCGCACCACCAGGACCGCTGTGATCACCAGCAGCCCGGTGAAGAACACCCCCATGATCCGGGGCCGCTCCCACCAGGCGGGGCGCAGGGTGAACATGCCGAGCATCCACGCCGCGGCCAGCCCGCACAGGCCCAGATCGACGGGCAGGGCGTCGACCGCCGGGTGCCCCGCGATCACCTTGAAGCCGACGAGGGCGGCCAGCAACGTGTACGGCACCGCGGTGACCAGGAGGAACGGTCGCTCTCCCCGTGCGTCCCGGGTGCCGGGCCGCGAGCTCTGCCTGTTCATGGTTCCCCTCCTCCCGTTCAAGATCGCTTCCTCGGCGGTGAGTCTATTCCCAGCGGAACCAGCGGACCGCGATGAGCGCGCACCCGACCGCGTAGGCAGCCAGGGTAAGGAGCGGGAGGGCCGGCGGGAAGTGGCCCAGATAGGCCTCCTGGAACGCCTGCATGCCGGCGCCGAGCGGGGTGTAGTGGCTGATGGTCTGCAGCACCTCGGGCATCTGCGCGACCGGCACCCAGAGCCCGGCGAAGAACATCATCGGGAAGAACAGCACGGTGCCGATCGCCGTGGCCGGGCCGCGTCCGGGCGCGAGCGCGGTGATCAGCAGGCCGATGGCGAGCAGCGCGGCGGTCGCGAGCAGCCAGGCGACGGCGAAACCGAGGGGATGCTTCGGCAGGTCGACGCCGAAGCCCAGCCCGGCCACGGCCAGGAACAGGACCGTCGCGACGAACGCGATGGCGAGGTTGGCCGCGAGCTGGGCGGTGAGCACGCGGGCCGGGCCGATCGGCGTGGTCCGCATGCGCCGCAGCACACCGTTCTCCCGGTAACCCGCCAGCGTGGTCGGCAGCGCGGTCATGGCCAGGATGGCCAGGTTGAACAAGATCAAGACAGGCACATAGAGGTCGAAGTAGGTCAGCCCGCCCGCGGCCTGCACGGGCTCCCGCAGGGCGGGCACGATGCCGAGGATGACCAGCACGATCAACGGGCAGCCGACGCCCCACAGGGGACCGACCTTGTCGCGGATGCTCAGCCTGCTCTCGGCCTTGATGAGCCGCCACGTCGCGGAACCGGACGCGGCGGTGACGGGAGCGGCGGGGGCGGTGTTCAGAACTGACACGGGGGTGGCCTTTCTCTCTCTGTCTCGGTGCGGGGTCGGGCTACGGGGCCGGGTGCTCAGCGGGAATCGAGGTGGCTGCGGGTCAGCTGGACGAACGCCTCCTCCAGGCTCGCCTGCTCGACGCGCAGCCGTTCGGCCACGATCCGGTTGCGGGCCAGCACGGTGGTGACGGCGTTGAGCGCATTGTCGTTGCCGCTGACGACGACCAGTTCGCCCCGGCGGGTCAGGCCGGAGACCTCGGGCAGACTCGTCAGCAGGTGCTCGTCGATCGGCCGGGACGGGCGGAAGCAGATGCGCTGCTCGATGCGGGCCCGCTCGGTCAGGCCGGTCGGGGTGTCCACCGCCACGACGCGGCCGGCGTCGATCAGCGCCAGCCGGTCGCACAGCCGCTCGGCCTCCTCCATGAAGTGGGTGACCAGCACGATCGTCACCCCGCTCGAGCGCACGCCCTCGATCAGCTCCCAGGTGTCGCGCCGCGCCTGCGGGTCCAGACCGGTGGTGAGCTCGTCCAGGATCGCCACCCGAGGGTTGCCGACCAGCGCCAGCGCGATCGACAGCCGCTGCTTCTGCCCGCCCGACAGCTTGCCGTAGCCGGTCTTGGCCTTGTCCGCCAGGCCGAGATCGTGCATCAGCGCACGCCAGTCGGCCGGATGGGGATAGAAGGAGCTGTACAGCTCCAGGGCCTCGGCGACCTGCAGCCGCTCCGGCAGCTGACCGGCCTGCAACTGCACGCCCAGACGCCGGGTCAGCTCGGCACGGTCCCGGCGGGGGTCGAGCCCGCACACCGTGATCTCGCCCCGGTCCGGCGTCCGGAGGCCCGCGATGCACTCCACGGTCGTGGTCTTGCCGGCGCCGTTCGGGCCGAGGATCCCGAAGATCTCGCCCTCCTGGACGGTGAGCGAGACATCGTCGACCGCGACCTTGTCGGTGTAGCGCTTGTGAAGGTTGTGTACCTCGATCACTGCCGGCATGCGCGCGTCCTTCCGGGCTGGTCTCCATCGGGCTTCTACTGCCTCAAGCCTGCTATGACCAGCACTTTTCCGACATCGGCCAGTGGACGGGACCTGATCGCCGGACGGTGGGGCGCCGGATCAACCGATCGGTTGATCGCCGCTCAGCCGGGGCGGACCCGGGATCCTCCGGGCGGAGGCCGCGAGCCGGTCGGCCAGCGCGGCGACGAGGTCGCGGAGTTCGTCTGGTCGCTCGATGACGAACGGCCGGTCGAGCGATGCGAGCACCGGAGGCAACCAGTCGAGCCGCTCCGCTCGCAACTCGACGCGGAGCCAGCCCTCGGTGTCACGATCCGTGTCGTGCGCGGATGCGGGCTCCTTCACAGTCGCGACGCCGGCGGGAAGCCGGGCGCGGATCTGCTCGACCGTCCCCTGGATGAGCAGGACCACTTCGTGCCGGTACGGAGCCCTGGCGAGGGCCGACAGGACGTGCTGCGCCGGATCGAAACCGGCGGGCGGCTCGAACGAACCGGGCAGGGTCCTCGCGTCCGCGATGCGGTCCAGCCGGAAGGTCCGCTCCTCACCGATCTCGGGATCAGCGCCCGTGACGTACCACCGGCCCGAATGGGCGACGAGCCCGTATGGATGCAGCGTCCGTTCGCTGCGCCGTCCGTCGGCGGCGGTGTACCTGATCGAGATCGGCCGGTGATGGCGCACCGCATCCGCGACGGGGAGCAGGACCGCGGTCTCCGGGGGCGAGCCGGAACCGCCTCCGGCACCCTGGCGATCGGCAGCACCCGGACCGTCTCGCTCATCGCGCCTGACGCCGCCCGGCCGGCCGACAACCGCACCGTGATCATCGAGTTCCTCGCCGACGACGTGGACGGCGTGCATCGGAATCTGTCCGGCTTCGTCGAGGAGTTCGTCAACGAGCCCACCACGATGCCGTGGGGCAACCGCTCGCTCCTGTTGCGCGACCCCGACGGCAACCTCGTCAACTTCTTCACCCCCGTCACCCCGGCCGCCCGCGAGAAGTTCGCGCGCTGACTTCGTCATCCGGCACCTGTGCCTGCCCGAGGCCCGGACCGGTGAGGCCGAGCGTCGGGGCGGGGCGGCAGCATCCCGTGGTCAGGGCCGGATCCCGTGGTCAGGGCCAGATCGGGCCCTGGTCGGTCCAGACGACGCCCTTGTTGCGGCACAGGCAGAAGGGGTGGCCGATCGGGTCGGTGTAGACCCGCCAGCCGTAGCCGTCGGGGCCGATGAAGTCCTGGTGCAGCGTCGCGCCGAGGTCGAGGACACGGCGCTGCTCGGCCTCGATCTCGTCCACTTCGAAGTCGAGGTGGAACTGCTTGGGGTGCTCGCTGTCGGGCCACTGCGGAGCGCGGTAGTCGTCCACCCGGATGAAGGCCAGCTCGATCTCGCCGAACTTGATGCCGGCCCAGTGCTCGTGGCTGCCCTCCTTGACCGGACGGCCCGTCACCTCGGAGTAGAAGGCCGCCAGCTGCATCGTGTCCGGGCAGTCGATGATGAAATCGGTGAGTCGCAACACCCCGCGATCGTGCCACAAGACCGAAGAAGGGGCCTCGGCCACGATGGCGGGAACCGGACGGCTACAGGAGCCTTGTCCAAGTATCTGATCGCATGGCCGACCGACGGTTCCGAGCGCTGGTCCTGCCGGCCGCCTTCGCCGGTCTGCGCTGGGTTGAGGTCACCGCGCCGCGTCGTTTCCCCGCATGGGTACGGCTTGCCGTAGGCGATCGGGCACGACCCCGGGGACGCCGGACGGCACCGGAGGCCGTCACCGCTCCGTGTCACAGGAGAGCATTCCGACCCGGAAATCCGCGAATTGAAAAGGAAACTCTCATTGGCTTCAACGCTCCTCCGACCTGGCATTTCAGACGCCACACCAGATCTGGGCAGTGCATGCGATCCGCACATGGTCCGGGTCATGAGGACGACAGGCTGATGCACCCCTCGGAAGCCCGGGCGATCCCCGATAGTCGGACATCACAGTTGCACCGTCCATAAACGGATAGATCATGGTAGACGTCTTCCATGCATCCGCCGCCCCCTCCTACGTCCGGAAGCTCCGGCAACAGGTTGACGATGTTCCTTTTCGCCACCGGCCTGATCATCGTCTTCATCGGCGCCGTTGTCGCGACCCTTATGTTGGTGGTCCCCGACCCGGGTCAATCCGGTCTCCGCCATGAAGGATTCGAAGGCTCCTCCACATCCCCGGCTCCGACCGGCCCAGGCGAACCTCCCCCTGTCGCCGCGACCGATCCGAGCGAACCCTCTCCCATCGCTCCGACGGAGGAGTATGAGGAGGAGGAAAGCGACTACGAGGAAGAGCGCCTTCCGGCCGGTGCCGCGATTCCGCTCTCGATCGGCCAGAGAGAACGCAACGAGCTGGCCGCCGCCGCAAGCGTCGCCACCGATGGCTCGGGTGGCCCGGATAGAGCCGGACGGATTATCAACAGCGGCACCATCTGGTACGGAAAGGTATACGGGCTCTTCGAAGTTAACCGGGGTTGAGCGCCGGAGCGTGCCCCGATGAGGTGAGGCCGACGTCTTGAGAGAGCTCGCGGCTCTCGTTGATCATTCCTGTTGTCGAAGCAAGATCTCACAACAGAAGAGCCGCGAGCGTGGTCAACGATACGACTCGGCTGCTGGGCCTGGAAGGCGTGGCAGTCACCAAGATCGATACCGACAACAACACCCCTGGTCAGGGGCCTGTCCTCTATCTGGAGACCCTGGATCCGCGGGCGCGCGCCTGCCCGGCATGCGGGACGACCGCGACCCGCATGAAGGAGTGGGTGCTCACCCGACCCCGGGACCTTCCCGTGGCAGGACGGGTCTGCCGGCTGCGCTGGCGCAAACGGCGCTGGCGGTGTGACCACAGCCGATGTCCGCGTACGTCGTTCACCGAGTGCGTGCCGCAGATCCCGGCCCGCTCCCGGTTGACGGTCCGTCTGCGCCAGGCGGCCGGGGCCGCGGTCGCCGACGGTGGACGCACCGTCGTGCAGTCGGCCCGCGACCACGGACTGTCCTGGCCGGTGACCTCAGCCGCGTTCACCGCCTACGCCGCCCGTGTGCTGCCCGCCCAGCCGGACCCGGTCACGGTCTTGGGCATCGATGAGATCCGGCGCGGCCGGTCCCGCTGGGCCTTCGACGAGGCGGCACAGACGTGGAAGGCCGTCGTCGATCGCTGGCACGTGGGTTTCGTGGACCTGTCCGGAGGCCAAGGGCTGCTCGGCCAGGTCGAGGGCCGCACCAGCCAGGTCGTCATCGACTGGCTGCAGGCCCGCGGGCAGCGATGGAAGGACCAGGTGACCCACGTGGCCATCGACATGTGCACGATCTTCAAAGCGGCTGTGCGGGCAGCGCTGCCGCACGCGGTGCTGGTCGTCGACCATTTCCACATCGTGCAGCTGGCCAATGCCGCCGTCACCGAGGTCCGGCGCCGCGTCACCGTCCAGGTCCGGGGCCGCCGCGGACGCAAGGGCAACCGCGAGTGGGAACTGCGCAACCGGTTGACCCGCTCAGCTGCCCGGATGCACGGCTCTCAACTCGATCCCATGATCGATGATCTGCACGCGCTGCCGATGAAGATCGGGCAGCCGATCCTGGACGCGTGGAACGCCAAGGAAGACCTCCTGGATCTGCTGGCTCTTGCTCGCATGCATCCCGAACGGCATGTCATCGCCGAGCGGTTGTTCCGTTTCTACGACCGGTGCGCCGCCTCGGGCCTGCCCGAACTGGAGCGGCTGGCCACGA
>NZ_CDRNDK010000050.1:0-25101 GCF_977012225.1 Planomonospora algeriensis
CGGAGGCCGCGGCGCGGGCCCGGTCCAGCTCGGCGGCGGCCGCGGCGTAGGCGCGCTCGAACTCCGCCGAACGCCGGTAGCCGCCCCGTACGGCCAGCGCCGCGTCGAGCCTGCGCCGGGCGTCGAGCGCCGCCTGGAGGTTGAAGACGACGGTCCCGCGGCCGGTGAAACCGGTCCCGCCGTTGTCCACGATCACGGTGGAGTAGCCGCGCGAGGTCGGCCAGTTGACGGCGAAGGCCACCGCCCGGTCCGGGACGTCGAACCGCCAGCGGCCGGGTGAGCCCCCGGCGTACAGCGGCCACTCCCGCACGACCTGCAGGGTCGCCGGGTCGAGCAGCGCGTCGCTGTCGGAGCCGCCGCTGCCGTGCATGACCTTCTTGACGGCCTCGCCGGTCAGTTCGGTGCCCTTGCCGGCGGCGTCGTAGAACTTCAGGACGACGGCGTCGTCATCGGTGCGGGTGAACACGACGACCCCCACGACGAGGAGGAGCAGGACGGCGAGGAGCGAGCGCGGCCAGAACCGCCGCGCGCCCGCGATCGCGCGGCGCAGGGGTCCCGGTCGCGGGTCTCCGCCCGCGTGCCGCGGGAGCCCGGGGCGTGCGTGTCCGCCCGCGCGACGGCGGTGCCGGGGCGCGCGGGAGGTCTCCTCGGCCTGCTCCTGACGGGCGGCGGAATGTGGGGAGCGGTGTTCGCGCATGCACTTCTGTCTCGGGGTCGGCGGTTCCGGATGCATGCTATGCGCCGCCGGCGGGAGGGAGCTCCCGTGTGATCACGGTGCGGGGAGAGGACGCCGCCGGGTGCGTCCGGGGACCCACGGCGGAGCCGTACGGAATGAGCGGGCAGCCATGTGATCGACTATTTATATATATGATATGTAAAAATTATTTGAATATGTTATGATTGGAAAGATAACTGTGTTTTGTATTTAGCATGGTCGTTCCCATCGTTGAGAGAGGAACGACGGTTCATGTACGAAGCACAGCCGAGCCAGACCGCGATCATGGCGGCGGCGGCCCGCGCGGCCCACCTCGTGGTGGACCGGGAGCCCTTCATCTTCCGCGACACCGCGGCCGCGTCCCTGCTCGGCCCGCTCGCTGAGGAGATCATCGGCTACCACCGGGCGTACGGTGACCACCTCATCCTGGCGGGCACCCGCGCCCAGGTGACGGCGCGCAGCCACTACACCGAACGCCGTCTGGCCGAGCTGGCCGGCGGCGGCCTGGAGCAGTACGTGGTGCTCGGCGCCGGCCTCGACACCTTCGCCCACCGCTCCGGAGCGGCGGGCCGGGTCAAGGTCTTCGAGGTGGACCACCCCGCCACGCAGCAGTGGAAGCAGGGGCTGTTCTCGGCCGCGGGGATCGACCGCCCGGAGGGAACGTTCGTGCCGGTGGACTTCGAGACCGGCGATCCGGCGACCGGTCTGGTCTCCGCCGGCTTCGACCCGTCCAGGCCGGCCCTGGTGAGCTGGCTGGGGGTGTCCATGTACCTCACCCGGGACGCGATCGAGGCCACCCTGGCCGCCGTCGGCCGCTTCGCCCCCGGCACGGAGCTGGTCATGGAGTACGCCCTGCCCCCGGACCTGCGCGACGAGCGGGGCGGCGCCTACGCGGACTTCGCCCTCCCCGCCGCCGCCGAGCGCGGCGAGCCCTGGCTGTCGTTCTTCGCCCCCGACGAGCTCTCGGCCGTACTGGACCGGCACGGTCTCGCGACGGCCGAGCACCTACGGCAGGCCGACAGCGTCGACCCCGCGCTCTGGCGCCGCTCCGACGCCCTGCGTCCCGCCGACCTGTGCCGCCTGGTCCGGGCGACCCGACGTCCTGCGGAAGAGAACCCGCGGATGCGGTGATCGGTTGACGGGCGCTCGCATCCTGCTCGACGGCCGTGGAGACCGCCGGCGCCTGCCGATGATCTCCGCCTAAAAGGTCAGCATCCCGGCTCGCGTGCCGAACCTGGATGAGGAACTGCGCCGCGGGCAGGACGCGGAGACCGCAGGCGGGGGCCGGCGCGGTCGCCTCCGCGGAGCCGCGGCCGGACGCGGCGCACGGGAAAGCGGTGAAGGTGAGGGGGAGTCGTTGCTGACGTTGCTCTTCGCGCTGTCGGCGGTGGTGGCCTGCGCGATCGCGGTGGTCGGGTGGCGGCGGCGGCACGTGACCCCCGCGGTCGGCGCGCTGGCGGTCGTGGCGGCGGGCATCGCGGTCTGGTCGGTGATGAGCTGCTTCGGGTACGTGACCGGCGGCTCCGCGGCGTCCGTGCTGCGGGCGGCCGCCGGCTTCCTCGCGGTGTGCGTCGTCGTGGCGGGCTTCTACTGCCTGTCGCTGGCCGCGGTGGACCGCACCTGGCGGTTGCCCCGCCGCCTGGCCCTGTGGCTGGCGATCGAGCCCTTCCTCGTGCTGGCCGCCGTCCTCAGCGATCCGTGGCACCAGTCGTTCCTGGTGGTCCTGGACCCGGCCCGGCCGTACCACGAGCTCCGGCTGGGGCCGCTGTTCTGGGCGCACACCGCCTACAGCTACGTCCTGCTCACCGCCGCGACGGCGCGTCTGGTCCGGGCGTGGCAGTGGGGGCCGCGCGCCCAGCGCCCGCTGTACGGCGTCACCGTGCTCAGCACGGTCCCCTCGACCGCCGCCAACGTCATCAGCCTGCTGGGATTCGTGGGCCCGGTGGACGTGACCCCGGTCGGCTTCTGCCTCACCACCGTCCTGGTCTACTGGGCCCTGGCGCACCGCTCGCTGCACGAGCTGGTGACGGTGGAGCGCACCCACGTCTACGAGATGATCAGCGACGTGGTCATGACGCTCGACTCCTCCGGCCGCGCCCTGGACCTCAACCCGGCGGCCGAGCGGCTGGTCCGCCGTCTCGCCCCCGACCTGCCCGCGCAGCTGGCCGGGCTGCCGGTCCTCGACCTCCTGCACGACGTGCCGCTCGTCGATCGGGGGCGGGACGCCTCCGGTGCGGCGGCCGGCGGGGGGACGGCGGCGGACCGTCCGTCCGCGACGGCGGCCGCGGGGACGGCGGCGGCGACGGAGACGTCCCCCCCGCGGGCAGGCCGCAGGATCCCTCTTCCCGGCCGGCCGGACGGAGGCGAACTACACGATGACCGACGCGCAGGGCCGTACGGTGGACCTGGACGTCCGCGTCAGCGCCCTGCGCGGCGGCCGGGACGAACCGGTGGGCTGGGTGCTCGTGGGCCGGGACGTGACCGCCCTCAACGCCCAGCGCCGGGCCCTGCACGAGGCCAACGACCGGTTGCGCGAGCAGGTCACCACCATCGAGGCGCTCCGGGCCGACCTGGCCGAGCAGGCCGTACGCGACACCCTCACCGGGCTGTACAACCGGCGCTACCTGATGGAGGCCCTGTCCCACCGGATGCGCCTGGCCGCGGCCGACGGCGCCCCGCTGAGCGTGGCCCTGCTGGACATCGACCACTTCAAGCAGATCAACGACCGGTACGGCCACGGCGTCGGCGACCAGGTGCTGACCTGGTTCGCCGACCTGGTGGGATCGCGCATCCGCGTCGACGACGTGGTGGCCCGCTACGGCGGTGAGGAGTTCGTGGTGCTGCTGGCGGGGGTCACCGGTGAGCAGGCGCTGGAGCGCATGGAGGAGATCCGGGAACAGGTGGCGGCCGGGCGCCTGTCGGCCGGCGGGCACCTGCTGGCGGTGACCTTCAGCGCGGGGGTGGCGGCGTTCACCGGGCGGCAGGAGCCGCAGGAGCTGCTGCACGCGGCCGACGAGGCGCTGTACGCCGCCAAGCGGCAGGGCCGCAACCGGGTGCTGCCGGCTCCGGCCCGGCCGGAGGAGCGGGAGCCGGGTTCCGGTACGGCCGCGGCCTGAGCCCGCCGCCCCCCGCCCCGGGGCTCCGCGCGGAAGGCCCGCGGCGGGCGGGGTCAGTGGACCTGCTCGCCGCCCACGAAGGTCATGGCCGCCTTCGTGCGCCAGATGTCCTCCTGCGGCCCGGCGAACGGGTCGCGGTCCAGCACCACGAGGTCGGCGCGGTTGCCGGCCGCGATCGTGCCCGCGTCGTCGTCGTGGTTGATCCACGCCGACCCGGCCGTGTACGCGGTCAGTGCGGTGGCCAGGTCGAGCGCCTGACCCGGCAGGAACGGCGTCTGCGCCGTCGGGTAGTCCGCGTGCACCGAGCCGCCCGGTTCGGTGCGGTTGACCGCCACGTGCATGCCCTGGAGCGGGTCGGCGTTGGAGACCGGCCAGTCGCTGCCCGCGCAGAACCGGGTGCCCGCGCGCAGCAGGTCGGCGAAGGGGTACTGCCACGACGAGCGCTCCTCGCCCAGGAACGGGATGGTCAGCTCGTCCATCTGGGCGTGGTGGGTGGCCCACAGCGGCTGCAGGTTGGCCGTGACGCCCAGCCGGGCGAAGCGCGGCACGTCGGCCGGGGTGACGATCTGCAGGTGCGCGATGTGGTGGCGGTTGACCGGGTCGGTGCCCTCCAGGGCGTCCAGCGCCTCGCGCACGGCCCGCTCGCCGATCGCGTGGAAGTGCACCTGGAAGCCGTGCCGGTCCAGTTCGGCGACGTACCCCTTCAGCGCCTCGGGATCGACGTAGGACAGGCCCGTCCCGCCGCAGCGGCAGTAGGGCTCGATCACCGCGGCGGTGAAGTTCTCGGTGATGCCGTCCTGCATGATCTTCACCGAGCCGGCCCGGAACGTCTCCAGGCCCTCGGCGGCCTTGCGGCGCTCCAGCAGCTCGTCGATCTGCTCGGCGCCGCGCGCCCGGTCCCACCACAGCGCGCCGGTCACGCGGGCCTTCAGCCTCCCGGAGGACGCGGCGGAGACGTAGGTGGGCAGCTGGTCGTCCGAACCGGCGTAGGAGCCGACGATGGCGTCCTGCCAGCCGGTGATCCCCAGGGAGAACAGGTGGGACTGGGCGTCCAGCAGCGCCTCCAGCAGGTCCCGCTCGGTCGGGCGCGGGGTGAGCAGCCCCACCAGGTCCATCGCGCCCTCGTGCAGCACGCCGCTCGGCGTGCCGTCGGCGTCGCGCTCGATCCGGCCGTCGGCGGGGTCGGGGGTGTCGCGGGTGATCCCGGCGATCTCCAGGGCCCGGCTGTTCACCCAGGCGGCGTGGTGGTCGCGCTGGATCAGGTAGACGGGCCGGTCGAGGAAGTCGAGCTGCGAGCGGTGCGGGAGGCCGCCGGGGAAGGCCGACATGTCCCAGCCGCCGCCGTCGATCCACTCGCGGTCCGGATGGGCGGCGGCGTAGCCGGCGATCCTCTCCAGGTACTGCGGCAGCCCGTACACCTCCGACAGGTCGCACCTGGCCCGCTCCAGCCCGGCCTGGACCGGGTGCATGTGGGCGTCGGTGATCCCCGGGACCAGCAGGCCGCCGCCCAGGTCGACGCTCTCGCAGCGGGGGGCGGCCAGCCGCGCCAGCTCGGTCTCCGCGCCGACGGCGGCGATCCGCCCGTCGCGGACCAGTACGGCCTCGGCGAAGGAGCCGGCGGCCAGGAAGGCGCGCCCGCCCCGGAAGAGCAGGTCCGTCATGCGTTGATCCTCTCTGGATCTGCGGTCGTCGTGTCAGCGGTCGTGTCTGCGGTCGTCGTGTCTGCGGTCGTCGTGTCAGCGGCCGGTGATGGAGTCGGCCAGCCGGGCCAGCACGGAGGTGCGGCCGAGCCCGGCCCGCTCCCGGGCGTCGGCCCGGCGGTACAGGTCGTACATGGCGTGCACCCCGATCCAGCGCAGCGGTTCGATCTCCCAGCTTCGCACCCTGCGGTCCACCCACGGCAGGGAGACCAGCTCGCTCTCCTCGCGCAGGACCAGATCCCGCAGGGTACGGCCGGCGAGGTTGGCCGCGGTCACCCCGTGGCCGGTGTAACCGCCCGCCCAGCCGATCCCGGTGGCGTGGTCCACGTGCACGGTCGCGCACCAGTCGCGCGGCACGCCCAGCACCCCCGACCAGGCGTGCGCCACGCGCGAGGCCCGCACCGCGGGGAACATCTGCGTCAGCAGCTCCCACAGGGCCTCGACCGTCCAGGCGTGCGTGCGCCCCCGGTCGTCCACCCGCGAGCCGTACAGGTACGGCTTGCCGCGCCCGCCGAACGCGATCCGCCCGTCGGCGGTCCGCTGCGCGTACATGTAGTAGTGGGCCAGGTCGCCGAGGAGCTCGCAGCCCTCCCAGCCGATCTCGTCCCAGAGCCCGCCCAGCGGCTCGGTGACGATCATCGAGCTGTTCATCGGCAACCAGGCCCGGTGGTACTGCCGCAACCCGGCGGTGAACCCCTCGGTGGCCCGGATGACGTAGTCCGCGCGGACCGTCCCGTACGGCGTGCGCGCCGTGCGCGGCGCGATCCCGGTGACCGGGGTGCGCTCGAAGACCTGCACTCCGAGTCCCCGCACGGTCTCGGCCAGCCCCCGGACCAGCCTGGCCGGCTGGACCCTGGCGCAGTGCGGGCTCCAGACCGCGCCGACCGCCCCGCTGACCCGCAGGCGGCGCTCCCGCTCGTCCGGCTCCAGCGTCCGCAGGTCCTCTTCGGTCCAGCCCCAGTAGCGCGCGTGGGCGACCAGTTCGTGCAGGCGCCGCTCCTGGGCGGCGTTGGTGGCGACGGTGGTGACGCCGCCCTTGACGACGTCGGCGTCGATCCGCTCGTCCCTGGTCACGGCGACGACCTCGTCGACCGTCTCGAACATCACCCGCTGGAAGCGCCGGGCCGCGTCGTCGCCGTGCGTGCGGGCGTAGCGCTCGGGGGTCCCGGCCAGCTCGCCGACCAGCCAGCCGCCGTTGCGCCCGGAGGCGCCGTACCCGGCGAACTCCTTCTCCAGCACGACGACGCGCAGGGCCGGGTCGGCCTTCTTCAGGTAGTACGCGGTCCACAGTCCGGTGTAACCGCGCCGACGATCACCACGTCGGCGTCGCGGTCGCCCTCGAGAGGAGTCCGCGCCTCGGGAACGCCGAGGGAGCGGAACCAGAAAGAGACGTCACCATTGACGAAGTCATCCGAAAGAGGGACAGGCGTGCTCATGTCCCCACATCCTGCTATATCCGTCAGTCAGGCCGTGCGTTCCGACGGAAACCGTTGCGCAACCGCGTCATGAGTGATCTTTGTCGACGTAACGGCCGCCTCACTCGCACGTAGCAGCGCTGTAACAGGACTCCGCCAGACTCCGTGTCAGACGGAGGGAGCGTTCCGATGGGGTTCTTGCGGATTCGTACGACGGTGGACGAGCGACCGGGACGGCTGGCGTCGCTGGCCGCCGCGCTCGCGGAGAAGGGCGGCAACATCCTCGGCCTGAGCGTCCACCCCGACGCCGACGGCACGGTGGACGAGTTCGTCGCCGAGATCCCCGCGTCCCCCGAGGCCGTGCGGGAGGCGCTGGAGGCGGCCGGCGGGCGCCGGGTCCAGGTCGTGCCCGCATCCGCCCACGAGCTGACCGACGAGCCCACCCGGGCCCTGCTGCTCGCCTCCCGGCTGCGGACCACCCCCTGGCGCCTGCCGGAGCTGCTCAAGGAACTGCTGCGCGCCGACGACGCCCGCTGGGTCTACGGTTCCGACATGAGCGACCTGCCCGACCCGACCCTGCTGACCCTGCCGGTGGCCGCCCGCCGGGCGATCCGGCTGCGCCGCGGCGACCTGCCGTTCACGCTGACCGAGGCCGCCCGCGCCGCCTCGTTCGTCCGGCTGGCCCAGCCCCCGGCCGAGGAGGCCGACCCGGCCGGTCGGTCCGTCAAGCTGGCCGACGGCACCGAGACCGAGATCCGGCCGCTCACCCCCGTCTACCGTGAGGCCGTCCGCGACCTGCACGGCCGCTGCTCGCCCGAGAGCCGCCGCTTCCGCTACTTCACCGCGATGCCCACGCTGCCCGAGCGCGTCTTCGACCGGCTCTGCGACCGCGGGCGCGGACACTCCATCGTCGCCGGACGGGACGGGCAGGTGGTCGCGCTGGCCAGCCTGATGTTCACCCCCGACCCCGGCATCGCCGAGCTGGCCTTCCTGGTCGAGGACCGCTGGCAGGGCAGGGGACTGGGCTCCGCCCTGGCCCGGATGCTCGTCACGGAGGCCCGCGACCTGGGCTTCGCCGAGGTGAAGGCGACGCTGCTCTCCGACAACGTGCGGATGCGCAGACTCCTGGTCTCGCTCGGCGCGACCCTCAACCACACCGACGACCCCGGCGTGGTGGAAGCCAGGCTGGGGATCGGCGTGATGGCGACGGCGTCCCCGAGCTGAACCCATCACCGCCTCCCCTGGTTCGAAGGGAGCTCAGGGCCCTCCGAACCAGGGGATTCACCCTTCCCCTGCCGCCTCCGCCTCGGTCTCCTCCGCCGCCCCGGCCTCCGGCGACCTCGGCCGCTCCGCCGCGGGCCGTGCCGCCGGGCCGTCCGGCGCCTGCGGGGCGTCCGGGGCATCAGGCGCCTGCGGGCGCCCAGGGAGTCCAGACGGCGCTCGATCCGCTCCAGGCTCTCCTGGATCCGGTCCAGCTTCTCGCCCAGCGACGGTCCCAGCCCGGTGAGCACCTCCTCGGCGGTGACCAGCCGGTCCCGGTGGCCCCGGCCGGCGAGCACCGCGACCACGTGGGCGCGCACCGCCTCCAGCCGGGCCCCCCGCTTGGTCAGCACCTGCGCCGCGAGCCCCTCGCCCTCGCGGATCAGGCCCAGCAGGATGTGCTCGGTGCCGATGTAGGTGTGGCGCAGGTCGAGCGCCTCCCGCAGCGACAGCTCCAGCACCTTCTTGGCGCGGGGGGTGAACGGGACGTGCCCGGGCGGCGGGGCCGAACCCTGGCCGATGATCTCCTCGATGTCGCTGCGGACCTGCTCCAGGGCGATGCCGAAGGACTGCAGCGCGCGGGCCGCGACGCCGTCCTCCTCGCTGAGCAGGCCGAGCAGGACGTGCTCGGTGCCGATGTGGTCGTGGCCGAGCCGCCGGGCCTCCTCCTGGGCCAGGACCACGACGCGGCGGGCACGGTCGGTGAAGCGCTCGAACACGGAGGGCCTCCGATTGGGGCGTCGAGTTGCTCTTGCCACCACTATGCGCCAGGTCCTCCGGTCAGCGGGAGGACATATCTCCACATATCTCCGGCGATCTCCGCGACCCTGCCCAGGGCTCCAGAAGTCGAGCCGGGTCGCGGAGCGGCTCTCCGCGGTCGCGCACGGGATGCGCCGGAGACCCGTGCCGGCCGTCCTCAGGGGGTCCAGTGCGGGTCGCGGCCCAGATAGCGCAGCAAGGCCGCGACCTCGTCGTCGCCGGGCTCGGGGGTCAGCGCGGCGGCGTAGGCGAAGCCGCGCACCGGCTCGGCGGTCTCCCGTGCCACCACCAGCAGTTCCCGCGCGAGCTGCGGGGTGAGCGGGGATGGCCGGCCGGTGGCGACCGCGATGTCCCACGCGTGCACGGCCGCGTCGAGCGCGCACGCGCCCGCGCCCAGCCAGGGCGCCATCTTGTTCGGCGGCATCGGCACGGGCACCTCGGCGGCGTCCCTGTCGGCCGCCGCCCAGGCCTTGGCCGAGCGTTCCATGGCGGCCTCCACATGAGCCAGTGGCTCGCCGGTCAGGGAGCCGGAGGGCGCGAAGGGGTTCTCCTCGGGGCCGGGTTCTCCGGTCAGGCAGGCGGCGTAGGCGATCTGGTCGCCCGCGGCGTGCTGGAGCACCTGGATGACATTCCAGTCTGCGCAGGGGGTGGGCAGTTCCCGGGCGTCGGCGGGGAGGCCGGTCACGACCGTGCGGAGGGCGTCGTGCGAGGCGTCGAGCAGAATCCAGCCGGAGTTCATCGCATGTCCTTTCGTTCCCTCTAGTATGCCGGAATGGAATGCTTTATTCCACTATCGGAATGGGGGGTAAGGGGGCGGGCAGTGAAATTCAACATTTTCATGTGAGATTGATGCCCGATCGCTATCCGGTGCCGTCCCGGCTGCCTAGGGTCGGCCGCATGACGATCCACGACTTCATCGACGCGCTCCCCAAGGCCGAGCTCCACGTCCACCTCGTCGGCTCGGCGTCGGTGCCCACGGTCCTCGAACTGTCCCGCCGCCACCCCGGCGGCGGGGTGCCGACCACCGAGGAGGAGCTGCGGGCGTTCTACCGCTTCCGCGACTTCGCCGAGTTCGCCGTCGCCTACGGCGCGGTCAACGCCCTGGTCCGCGAGCCCGAGGACGTCGCCACCCTGGTGACGGGCCTGGCCCGGGACCTGGCCGCGCAGAACGGGCGCTACGTGGAGGTGACCGTCACGCCGTACGCCCACCACGTCGTCGGGATGCCGGCCCGGGAGGTCACCGAGGCGCTGGACCTCGCCGCCCAGAGGTCCCTGGACGAGCACGGCGTCCGGGTCGGCTACATCTTCGACATCCCCGGCGAGTACGGCGCCGAGGCCGCCCGGATCACCCTGGACCACGCCCTGCAGGAACCTCCCCAGGCATTGGTAGCTTTCGGCCTGGCCGGGATCGAGCAGGAGAGGGTCCACCACCGCGACGCCTTCCGGGACGCCTTCAGCGCCGCCACGGCCGCCGGCCTGCACAGCGTGCCGCACGCGGGGGAGATGACCGGCCCCGAGACGATCTGGGAGGTCGTCGACCACCTCGGCGCCGAGCGGATCGGCCACGGCATCTCCTGCCTGGACGACCCCCGCCTCGTCGCCCGGCTGCGCGACGAGCGGATCTGGCTGGACGTCTGCCCCGTCTCCAACGTCCGCACCGGTCAGGTCGCCCGGATCGAGGACCACCCGCTCCCGCGCCTGCTGGCCGAGGGCCTGTCCGTCACGCTGGGCAGCGACGACCCGCCGATGTTCGCCACCACGCTGACGAACGAGTACCGCGTCGCCGCCGACGTCTTCGGCCTCGACCGCCCGGCCCTGGCGGCCCTCGCCCGCAACGCCGTCACCGCCTCCTACCTCGACCCCGCGGCCAAGCGCTCCCTGACCACCGAGATCGACGCCCTGCTCTGAGGGCGCCCGGCGGGACGGTCCCCGCCGCGCGTCCGGACCCGGGCTCCGGCCCCACCGGCGGACCCAGGGACTGCCGGGGCGCTGCGGACCCGACCGGCTCCGCGAGGTCGCCGGAGCCAGTCAGCCGCCGAGCGCGGACAGGACGGTCTGCAGGTCCCAGTAGGCGCGCAGCGAGACGATCCGCCCGTCGCCGCCCACCCGGTAGACGAAGACGCCGTCGTAGGCGGCGGAGGCGCCGGTGGGGGAGCGGACGGAGACCGAGGCGACGACCGCCGCCTCGTCGCCCGCCGGGTGCACCGCGGCGACCTCGAAGCGCACCTCGTTGGGGGCGACGGTGAGCTCCCAGAAGAGTTCGAGGGCGGCCGTCCCCCGCAGCCCGGTGCTGTGGGGATCCAGCGGGGAGCCGCCGACCGGGTCGTGGAGCACGGCCTCCGGCGCGTAGCAGGCGAGCCAGGCATCCCGGTCGCCGGCGCCGACCGCGTCCATCGCGGTGAGCGCGGCGACGGCCGCAGGGTGGATGGTATCCATCGGGTGCCTCCTCGGGATCCTTCTCCTTGACGCGTGTCAAGCTAGAGCTATGCTTGACACATGTCAAGCACGCGATCGCGCATCCTGGAGACCGCCCGGCGGCTCGTCGCCGAGCAGGGCCCCCGGGTCTCGATGGCCGACGTGGCCCGCGCGGCCGGGATCTCCCGGCAGGCGGTCTACCTCCACTTCGCTTCCCGGGCGAGCCTGCTCGTGGCCGTCGTGCGGGACATGGACGAACGCGACGGGATCCGCGCGCACTGCGAGAAGGCGCTGACCGCCGAGGAGCCCGTCGAGGCGTTCCGCGCCTTCCTGCGCGTCTGGCTGCGCTACGCGGCGACGATCCATCCGGTGGCCTCGGTGCTGCTGGCCTCCCGCCGTGACGACCCCGACGCCGCCGCGGCCTGGAACGACCGGATGGATGAGCTCCACGAGGGATTCCTCCTCGCCGCGCACCGGCTGGGAACCGCCGGGCGGCTGAGGCCCGGCCTGACCCCGGACGTCGCCGCCGACCTGGCGTGGGCGATGGCATCAGTCCCCGTCTGGGAGCAGCTGACGATCGACCGGGGCAGGAGCGCCGACGAAGTCGAGGAGCACCTGGTCGGCGCAGTGATCGCCGCCCTCACCGGCGACCCGCCGCTGGAGGCCGCCCGCGCGTGAACGCCACCCATGCCTGAGGGCCGTTCATGCCTGAGCGTCGCCCGGCGCTACCCGGCCTGGCACCCCCGGCGCTACCCGGCCCGTCCGTCCTCGGTCGCCCAGCCGGCGCACTCGCCCAGGTAGGCGCTCAGGTGCTCGGCCGCGAAGCGGTCGGCGTCCCAGTCCTCGGCGGACGCCGCCGACGGGTCGGCGCTGATGTAGGCCCGGCCCCGGCGTCCGTCCGTCAGCAGGACCGGCCGCAGGTCGTACAGCGGGCCCTCGTACTCGTCCAGGACGCGCCACTCGCCGGCGGTCAGGCCGGTGAGCAGCAGCCCGCGCGCCGTACCCGTCTCGGCGGGCACGAGCACCGGGTAGACGTGACCCGGCAGGCGGGCGGCCCGCCACCCGGCGACGGCGGCCGGGGCGCTTTCCGGAACCCGGCCGAGCAGCGCCCGCAGCACTTCGGGGAACATCAGCGTCCCGTAGACGAACAGCGCCCCTTCCTCCGCCGGTCCCGCGCCGTCCGGGGCCGTCCGCCGTACGGCTCCCGTGTCGTCCACGCCCACCCGCGCCTCCCCGCGTCCGCCGCCGACCGGCATCATAGGTCCCGCTCCGCGGATCGGCGGACGCCGGGACGAGGAGAAGTCGTCGGCCCGGCAGGGCGGCCTCCCGCACCACGGCGACCGGTCCGTGCGGGCGGTGACGGGCCCGTCGGAGGGCCGCGACCGTGACCGGGCTCGCTCAGGCGCCGGCGGCGCCGCGGAGCAGTGAGCGGAGGATCTCCGCCGAGTGGGTCCACAGCAGCGAGCCGCCCGCCTCGGGGATGACGTGGCGGCGGGCGGCGGGGATGCGGCGGGCCAGGGTGGCGCCGAGGTCGGGGGAGTGGACCGGGCTGGTGTCGTGCGGGCCGTACCAGAGGTCGACCGGGACGGCGATGTCCGCGGGATCGAACGGCCAGCGGCCCGAGGCCAGGACGGTGTCGCGGGCGTACCCGGCGGGTCCCCGGGAGAACGCCTCGGCCATGGCCCGGCGGTAGGCGCGCTCGAACGGCGGCTGCAGGTAGACCTCGCGGTCGACGGCGGAGGCGCCCGCGATGGCGATCTGCCACATCGTCTCGGGGTCGCCGAAACCGGCGAAGGAGGCCTCCGCGGCGGCGGGATCGCCCGCCACGGCCTCCACCATGCCCCGGACCTGGGGGATCAGCGCGTCGGCGAACCCGGGCGCGGCCAGTTCGTCGGTGCCGGAGACGATCGCCGCGGACGTGGCGAGGCCCGCCGCCGCGCACGCCAGGGCGAAGGGCGCGCCCTGCGAGTAGCCGACGACCGCCAGACCGTCCAGTCTGCGGTCCACGGCGAGGTGGCGCACGTCGTCCGCCCAGTCCTCCAGCGTCCGGCCGGGCGCGGGATCGGAGGCGCCGAGGCCGGGGCGGTCCGCCGAGACGAGGCGGACCCCGAGCTCGTCCAGGACGTCCGCGCCGAATCCCAGCCACCGGCTCGTGGCCGCTCCCGGGCAGAGCAGCACCGGTGCCCCGCCCGTCGGTCCCCATTCGGCCCAGCCCAGCGACCGGCCGCCGGGAAGCTCGGTCCGCCCCAGCCGCTCCGGCTCCGCGATGCTCACGTTCATGACGGAAATGATGCCTAAATCACCAGATAGTGCGCATCCGAATTTCCGTCCCCTCAGGGAGAGGAGATCCGGCTCAGGGAGGCGGGGATCTTCGACGCGGAGGCGCGGTCCAGCAGGAACAGGGTGCGCCGCCGGCCCCGGGCGCCGGCCGCCGGGACCTGCACCGGTCCCGAGTCGTCCGACAGCGCCAGCCGTACGGCCCCCGCCTTGTCCGCGCCCGCCGCGACCACCCACACCTCGCGCGCGCCCTGGATGACCGGCATCGTCAGCGAGATCCGGGTGGGCGGCGGCTTGGGGGAGCCGTGCACGGCGACCGCCGGCCGGGTGTCGTACAGCGCGGGCATCCCCGGGAAGAGCGACGCCACGTGGGAGTCCGGGCCCATGCCCAGCAGCAGCACGTCGAAGGAGGGCGCCGGGCCGTGGTCCTCGGGCCGGGCGGCGCGGCGCAGCTCCTCGGTGTAGGCGTCCGCCGCCTCCTCGGCGGTCATGCCGGAGTCGGGGCCGCGCATCACGTGCACGCGCGCGGGGTCGACGTCGACGTGGTCCAGCAGCGCCTTGCGGGCGCCGGTCTCGTTGCGGTCGGGGTCGCCGGAGGGCAGGAAGCGCTCGTCGCCCCACCAGACGTCCAGGTTGCGCCAGTCGACGGCGTCGCGGGCCGGGCTGGCGGCGATCTCGGCCAGGGTGGCGATGCCCACGGTGCCGCCGGTCAGGACCAGGGAGGCCGAGCCCTTGGCCGACTGCGCGTCGACCAGGCGGGTGATCACCCGGGCGGCGACGGCCTTGGCCAGCATGTCGGCGTCGCGATGGACGACGACGTTGGGAACACTCACAGCGCGCTCTCTCTGACTCGTGGAATCGGAAGACCCGCGGGGTCTCGGCGGGACCGGAAGGCCCGGAAGACCCACGGGAGCCTCGCAGGACTCGAAGGACTCGGAGGATCCGGGGCCGGAACGCCCCGGCGGGAGGGCGCCCCGCGGACCGGCCGCGGAGCGCCCCGCCGTCAGGACTTGTTCGTGCGGGCGACCCGCCGGATCGCGGCCTCGTAGACCTCGTCCGGGTCCAGGCGGCGCAGCTCCTCGGCGAGCAGCTCCGCCGTCGGACGCCGGGTCAGGGCCACCTGGCGGTCCGGCTGCCCCGGGCGCGACAGCGTCGCCAGCCGCGCGTCGGAGCGGGTGATGACGATGTCGCCCTCGACGGTGGTCAGCCTGACCGTGGTCAGGCCGGGGCCGCCGGACTCCGCCACCCGCACCGGGGCGCCCAGCCGCTCACCGAGCCAGGCGGCCAGCAGCGGGGCGCTGGAGTGGTCGGGCGAGGCCTCCACCACGCCCTTCTTGACCTTGCCCACCGGCTGGTCGAACGCGGCGGCCAGCAGGCTCCGCCACGGCGTCAGCCGGGTCCAGGCCAGGTCGGTGTCGCCCGGCACGTAGCTCCGGGCCCGGCTCGCGATCGCCCGCACCGACGGCGTCGCCGCGCGGGCGTCGACGATCCGGCGCTGGGCCAGCGCCCCGACCGGGTCCTTGGCCGGGACTTCCGGGCACTCGCCCGGCCACCAGGCGACCACCGGCGTGTCGGTGAGCAGCAGGGGGCTGACCACCGAGTCGGCGTGCCGGGTCAGCTCGCCGTACAGCCGGAGCAGTATCACCTCGCCCGGCGTGCTCTCCCCGACCCGCAGCTCGGCGTCCAGCCGGTTCGGCTCGTCGGTGCCGCGGGTGATGACGACCAGGATCCGCGAGGGGTGCTCGCGGGCGGCCTCGGTCGCGGCGCGCACCGCGTCGTACTGGCTGCCCTCGTCGCAGACCACCACCAAAGTCAGCACCATGCCGACGGCCGGGCTGCCCAGCTGGTGGCGGAGGTGGGTGAGCTGAGAGGAGATCTTCGACGCGGTGGTGCCGGTGAGCATGAAGCTCGTCATCTTTAGAGCCTCCTCCAGACGCGCCCGTCGCGGGCCATCATCTCGTCGGCCGAGGCCGGGCCCCAGCTGCCCGCCGGATAGTCCTCCGGCGGCCCCTGCGAGGCCCAGAACTCCTCGATCGGGTCGAGGATCTTCCACGACAGCTCCACCTCGCGCTGGTGCGGGAAGAGCGGCGGATCGCCGATCAGCACGTCCAGCAGCAGCCGCTCGTAGGCCTCGGGGGAGGACTCCATGAACGACTCGCCGTAGGCGAAGTCCATCGAGACGTCCCGGACCTCCATCGCGGTGCCCGGCACCTTGGAACCGAACCGCACCGTGATGCCCTCATCCGGCTGGACCCGGATGACCAGGGCGTTGTGCCCCAGGATCTCGGTGTCGTCCTTGCTGAACGGCAGGTGCGGCGCCTTCTGGAACACCACGGCGACCTCGGTCGTCCGGCGGCCCAGCCGCTTGCCGGTGCGCAGGTAGAACGGGACCCCCGCCCAGCGGCGGTTGGCGATCTCCAGCTTGATCGCGGCGTAGGTCTCGGTGATCGAGTCGGCGGGGATGCCCTCCTCCTCGATGTAGCCGACGACCGGCTCGCCGCCCTGCCAGCCCGCGGCGTACCGCCCGCGGGCGGTGGCCAGCGACAGGTCCTGCGGGAGCTGCACCGCCTTGAGCACCTTCTCCTTCTCCCGGCGCAGCGAGTCGGCGTCGAAGGACGTCGGGTCCTCCATCGCGACCAGCGCCAGCAGCTGGAGCAGGTGGTTCTGGATCACGTCGCGGGCCGCGCCGATGCCGTCGTAGTAACCCGCCCGGCCGCCGATGCCGATGTCCTCGGCCATCGTGATCTGGACGTGGTCGACGTACCCGCGGTTCCAGATCGGCTCGAACAGGTTGTTGGCGAAGCGCAGCGCCATGACGTTCTGGACGGTCTCCTTGCCCAGGTAGTGGTCGATGCGGAACACCGAGCTCTCCGGGAAGACCGCGCTGGTGATCGCGTTGAGCTCGTGGGCGCTCTTCAGGTCGTGCCCGAACGGCTTCTCGATGACCACCCGGCGCCAGGCCCCCGCGGGGCCGTGCGCCAGGTCGGTCCGCTTGAGCTGCTCGACCACGACCGGGAAGAACCTCGGCGGCACCGACAGGTAGAACCCGTAGTTGCCGCCGGTGCCCCGGGTCTCGTCGATCTCCTTGAGCATCATCGCCAGCGCGTCGAACGCGCCGTCGTCGGTGAACTCGCCGGGGCAGAAGAAGATGCCCTCCGACAGCTGCTTCCAGACCTCCTCGCGGAACGGCGTGCGCGCGTGCTGCTTGACCGCGTCGTATGTCAGCTTCGCGAAGTCCTGGTCGGCCCAGTCGCGGCGGGCGAAACCGACCAGGGAGAAGCCCGGGGGCAGCAGCCCCCGGTTCGCCAGGTCGTAGATCGCCGGGAGCAGTTTCTTGCGCGCCAGGTCGCCCGTCACGCCGAACAGGACCAGCACGCACGGCCCCGCCACGCGCGGCAGGCGCTTGTCACGGGGGTCGCGCAGCGGGTTGGCCGCCACGACCTCCTCGGTGGTGCCGGTGACCGCGGCCGCCGAGGCGGCGGCCACGGACTCCTCGGGGCTGCCCACCTGCTCCTGCTGGGTCATTCAGACCTCCCGCGCTGCCGCGAGCAGGCGCGCGACCCCGGCCGCGCGGTCGGTCAGGTGCAGCCGCACGGTCGGGCGGGCCCGGCCGGTCAGCGCGCCCTGGTCGCCCAGCGCCTGCGCCAACTGGAGCCGGCCCAGGGTGTACGGCTTGCCCGGCACCTCCAGGTCGGCCTCGACCGCCCCGGTGATCTGCAGGAACACGCCGTTCTGCGGGCCGCCCTTGTGGTACTGGCCGGTGGAGTGCAGGAACCGGGGGCCCCACCCGAAGGTGACGGGCCGATCGGTCCGCACGGCGAGCAGACCGCGCAGCGTGGCCGGGTCGGCCGCGCTCCACGCGTCGGTCATGGCCTCGAACGAGGCGCCCTCGGCCACGGGGGCGTCGAAGGCCGCCTCCCGGTCGAGGTAGGCCATGACCGCCAGGTAACCGCCGTCGTCCGGGATGTCCTGCAGCAGCCGGGTGAACACCTCCGACAGGTCCTTGGCGTCCTCCAGGCCCTCGCCGTACACCTCGACGGGGCCGTCGACCAGCGCCGGGGCGCCGGCCGGCAGCTCGCCGGCCGCCAGCAGCCGGTTGGTGTTCTCCTTGGACTCGGTCACGTTCGGCTGGTTGAACGGGTCGATGCCGAGGACCCGGCCGGCGACGGCGGTGGCGTACTCCCAGACGAGGAACTGCGCGCCCAGCGGGCCGGCGACGGTCACCGAGCCGTCGGAGTCGATCCCGGCGACCAGTTCGTCATCGGAGTCGGTCGGGTCGGCGCCGACGACCGGCAGGATGCCCTTGCCGGACTTGCCGGTGGACTCGGCGACCAGCTGCTCGATCCAGTCGGGCAGGCCGTTGATCTCCGACATGCTGTCCTCGAGGACCAGCTTGTCGCGGCCGGCCAGCGCGGCGGCGCCCAGGGCGGCGCCGAGCTCCAGGCCGGGGTTGCCCTCGGCCTGCGCGAGCAGCGGCTGCACCGCGGCGGCGTCGTCGAGCAGCTTCAGCACGTCGGCCCCGGCCAGCGCGCTGGGCACCAGGCCGAACGCCGACAGGGCGCTGTAGCGCCCGCCCACGTTGGGGTCGGCGAGGATGACCGGGTAGCCCGCCTCGATGGCGGCCTGCTCCAGCGGCGAACCCGGGTCGGTGACCACGACGATCCGCTCGGCCGGGTCGATCCCGGCGTCGCGGAAGGCCTGCTCGTAGATCCGGCGGTGGCTGTCGGTCTCGACCGTCCCGCCGCTCTTGCTGGCCACCACCACGATGGTGCGCTCCAGCCGGTCGGCCAGGGCGCGGCGGACCTGGGCCGGGTCGGTGGTGTCGAGCACCGTCAGCGGCACGTCGGCGCTGGCGCAGATGACCTCGGGGGCGAGCGAGGAGCCGCCCATGCCGGCCAGGACCACGTGGTCCAGGCCCTGCGCCCGGGCCCGCTCGACCAGGATGCCGATCTCGGGGAGCAGCTCCCGGCTGGTGAGGGGGAGGGTGAGCCAGCCCAGGCGGACGGCCGCCTCGGCCCGGGCCTCCTCGCCCCACAGGGCGGCGTCGCCCGCGGCCAGGCGCTCGTGCACCCCGTCGGCGACGAGCGCCTTGACCGTCTCGGCGGCCTGCCCGGCCAGGCGGTCCTCGTTGAACGTCACGGAGACTGCCATGGGGTTCACGCCTTCCGCAGCTCGGCGGTGACGGTGGCCAGGAGCTCGTTCCAGGAGGCCTCGAACTTCTCCACGCCCTCCTCCTCCAGCACCCGCACGACGTCGTCGTAGTCGATGCCGACGTCCTTGAGCGCGGCCATGGTGTTCCAGGCCTGCTCGTAGAAGGGGCGGACCGTGTCACCGGTGATCCGGCCGTGGTCGGCGGCGGCGTCGAGGGTCTTCTCCGGCAGGGTGTTGACCGTCCCGGCGGTGACCAGCTCGTCGACGTAGAGGGTGTCGGGGTAGCTCGGGTCCTTGGTGCCGGTGGAGGCCCACAGCGGGCGCTGGGGACGGGCCCCGGCGGCCTGCAGCGCCTGCCAGCGCGGCGAGTTCACGACCTCCTCGAAGGCGGCGAAGGCCAGGCGGGCGTTGGCGACCGCCGCCTTGCCCTTGAGCGCCTTGGCCTCGGGGGTGCCGGCCGCCTCCAGGCGCTTGTCGATCTCGGTGTCGACGCGGCTGACGAAGAAGGAGGCCACCGACTCGATGCCGGCCAGGTTCAGCCCGGCGGCCTTGGCCTGCTCCAGGCCGGTCAGCCAGGCGTCCATCACGGCGCGGTAGCGCTCCAGGGAGAAGATCAGCGTGACGTTGACGCTGATGCCCTCCGCGATGGCCTGGGTGATCGCGGGCAGGCCCTCGAGCGTCGCCGGGATCTTGATGAACAGGTTGGGCCGGTCGACCATCCACCACAGCGCGCGCGCTCGGCGATCGTCTTGTCGGTGCTCCTGGCCAGGCGCGGGTCCACCTCGATGGAGACCCGGCCGTCCACGCCGCCGGTGGCGTCGTAGACCGGGCGCAGCACGTCGGCGGCCCAGCGGATGTCGTAGGTGGTGATGGCGCGCACCGCCTCCTCCACGTCCACGCCGCGCACGGCCAGGTCGTGCAGCTGGGTGTCGTAGGCGTCGCCCTTGCTCAGCGCCGAGGCGAAGATCGTCGGGTTGGAGGTGACGCCGACCACGCCCTTGTCCCGGATGAGGGACTCCAGGTTGCCGGTGCGCAGGCGCTCGCGGCTGATGTCGTCCAGCCAGATGGAAACGCCGTGGCCGGAGAGGCTCTTCAGGATCTCGCTCATGATCAGTTTCCCGTCGTCTCGCCCTTGTCGGCCCCGGTCTTCGCGAGGCTTCCCTTCGCTGCGGCCACCACGCGCTCGGCGGTGAGACCGAACTGCTGGAAGAGGGTGCGGTAGGGGGCCGACGCGCCGAAGTGCTCCAGGCTCACCACTACCCCGTCGTCCCCGACGAACTCCCGCCAGCCCAGCGCGATGCCCGCCTCCACGGCGACGCGCGCGCGCACCGCCGGCGGCAGCACGGTCTGCCGGTAGGCGGCGTCCTGGGCGTGGAACCACTCGACGCACGGCATCGACACGACCCGCGTCGGCACGCCCTCGGCCTCCAGGACCTTGCGCGCCTCGACGGCCAGCTCGACCTCCGAGCCGGTGGCGATCAGGATCACCCGGGGCTGGCCGTCGGAGGCGTCCTGCAGGACGTAGCCGCCCTTGGCGACCTTGCAGGAGTCCGCGGTGCCCTCGTAGACCGGCAGGTTCTGCCGGGTCAGCGCCAGCGCGGCCGGGCGGTCGGTGTGCTCCAGCACGACCCGCCAGGCGGCGGCGGTCTCGTTGGCGTCCGCCGGGCGGACCACGTCCAGGCCCGGGATCGCGCGCAGCGCCCACAGGTGCTCGACCGGCTGGTGGGTCGGACCGTCCTCGCCCAGGCCGATGGAGTCGTGCGTCCACACGTAGGTGACCGGCAGCTTCATCAGGGCCGCGAGCCGTACGGCGGGGCGCATGTAGTCGCTGAAGACCAGGAACGTGCCGCCGTAGGGGCGGGTGCCGCCGTGCAGCGCGATGCCGTTGAGGATCGCGCCCATGCCGTGCTCGCGGATGCCGAAGTGCAGCGTCCGGCCGTACGGGCCGCCCGGGAAGGCCTTGGTCTGGTGCTCCTCGGGGATGAAGGACGGCTCGCCCTTCATCGTGGTGTTGTTGGACTCGGCCAGGTCGGCCGAGCCGCCCCACAGCTCGGGCAGGACCGGCGCGAGCGCGCTGAGCACCTCGCCGGAGGCCTTGCGGGTGGCCACCGAGGAGCCGGTCTCGAAGGCCGGCAGCGCCTTGTACCAGCCGTCCGGGAGCTCCTTGCGGGAGATCCGGTCGAACAGCTCGGCGCGCTCGGGGGAGGACTCCCGCCAGGCGGCGTAGGCCTCGTCCCACTCGGCGCGGGCGGCGCGGCCGCGCTGGACGACCAGCCGGGCGTGCTCCAGCACCTCGGCCGGGACGTCGAAGGACTTCTCCGGGTCCATGCCCATGATCTTCTTGGTCGCGGCGATCTCCTCGTCGCCGAGCGCCGCGCCGTGGATCTTGCCGGTGTTCTGCTTGCCGGGCGAGGGCCAGCCGATGATGGTCCGCAGCCGGATGAAGGACGGCTTGTCGGTGACGGCGCGGGCCGCCTCCAGCGCGTCGTACAGCTCCTGGACGTCCTCGACGTAGTCGCCCGTCCGGGTCCAGTCGACGGTCTGCACGTGCCAGCCGTACGCCTCGTAGCGGGCCAGGACGTCCTCGCTCAGCGCGATCTGGGTGTCGTCCTCGATCGAGATGTGGTTGCTGTCGAAGACGACGACCAGGTTGCCCAGCTTCTGGTGGCCGGCCAGGGCGCTGACCTCGTGGCTGATGCCCTCCTCGATGTCGCCCTCGGAGGCGAAGCACCAGACCGTGTGGTCGAACGGCGAGGCGCCCGGCGCGGTGTCCGGGTCGAACAGTCCGCGCTCGCGGCGGGCGGCCATCGCCATGCCGACCGCGTTGCCGATGCCCTGGCCGAGCGGGCCGGTGGTGGTCTCCACGCCCGCGGTGTGGCCGTACTCGGGGTGGCCCGGGGTCAGGCTCTCCCACTGGCGCAGCATCTCCAGGTCGTGCAGGGTGAGGCCGTAGCCCGACAGGTAGAGCTGGATGTACAGGGTCAGGCTGGAGTGGCCGCAGGACAGCACGAAGCGGTCCCGACCGGCCCAGGCCGGGTCGGAGGGGTCGTGTCGCATCACGTGCTGGAAAAGCAGATATGCGGCGGGGGCCAGGCTCATCGCGGTGCCGGGGTGGCCCGACCCCGCCTTCTCTACCGCGTCCATCGCCAGGGCCCGGACGACGTCGACCGCACGGCGGTCCAGGTCGCTCCATTCGAGGGCTGGCACGAGTTCGCTGCTCAAGTGCTCGATCTCCGGATCTAGTCGTGTTGGTGGCGCCGGTTGGCATTTCCCGCCCACAACGGACCCTAACGGTTCGACCTTGCTACCGTGGCGTAGGCCCAGCCGGAGCGCGGTCACGGGAGTCGTGAGCAGCACCGATGACCTACCCAGCGGAAGGGCTCCCATCGCGGGCCCTGCCGCGGGCTTCGCACCCCCGTGCCGGGACCGCCCCCTGCTGCAACTACAGTGAGTCCACAAGCTGGCTGGTGCCCGCATTCACGGATCCGCGTCGTCGATCACGAGGTTGAGCAGTTGACCCCGCACGTGCTGGAAGCGCCCTAGATGGTGCTGACCGACAAGCAACCGACGGCCCCGCTCCAGGAGAGCGCGGCGCCGGGCGCCGCGCCGCGCTCGTTCGGCGACGTGGTCAAGGCCTACGTCGCGCTGACCAAGCCGCGGATCATCGAGCTGCTGCTGATCACGACGCTGCCGGTGATGTTCCTGGCGGCCAAGGGCCTGCCGCCGCTGTGGACCGCCGTCAACACGCTGGTGTTCGGCACCCTCTCGGCGGGCAGCGCGAACGCGCTGAACTGCTACATCGACCGCGACATCGACGCCGCGATGCGCCGCACCCGCCGTCGGCCCCTGGCCCGCGACCAGGTGCCGCCCGGCAACGCGCTGATCTTCGGCGTCGTCCTCGGCGTCGTGTCGACCCTCGGCCTGGGGCTGACGGTGAACTGGCTGGCGGCCGGGCTCTCGCTGGCCGCGAACCTCTTCTACGTCCTCGTCTACTCGATGATCCTCAAGCGGCGCACCGCCCAGAACGTGGTGTGGGGCGGCATCGCCGGCTGCATGCCGGTGCTGATCGGCTGGGCCGGGGTCACCGGCCGCCTGGACTGGGCGCCCGTGGTGCTGTTCGGCGTGGTGTTCTTCTGGACGCCCCCGCACACCTGGACCCTGGCCATGCGCTACAAGGAGGACTACGCCGCGGCGAAGGTCCCGATGCTCCCGGTGGTCGCCACCGAGCGCCGGGTGGTGCTGGAGAGCATCGTCTACACCTGGGCGACCGTGTTCTGCTCGCTGCTGCTGTGGCCGCTGGCCGGCACCACCCCGCTCTACCCGGCGGTGGCCGCCGTGCTCGGCGCCGCCTGCCTGTGGGAGGTGCACAGCCTGCTGGGCCGGGTCAACGCCGGCAAGACCGGGGTGGACCTGCGCCCGATGCGCTTCTTCCACTGGTCCAACGCCTATCTCGCGCTGCTCTTCCTCGCCGTCGCGATCGACTCGATGCTCGTCTGAGCCGGCCGCCCCCCGGAAGGCCCCCGCCGGCGGCAGGACCGCAGGTGGACGGGCGGCCGGGGGGGACAGCCTCCGGCTGATCGGTTACCGTTGCCCCATGGCGAGCCGCGATCCCCGATGGGTGTTCAAGGACCGCCCGTCCGTCGGGCTGATCGCCGGGCTCGTCGCGACCGGGCTGTGCGCGCTGGTGTCGTTCTCCTTCGACCTGCGCGACGGCGACCCGGTGCACTTCCTCATCGCCCTGGCCCTGGCGCTGGCCCCGGTCCCGGTGCTGCTGGCGGCGGTGCTCGCGCTGGACCGGATGGAGCCCGAGCCGCGCGGCAACCTGGTCTTCGCCTTCGCCTGGGGCGCGGGCGTGGCCGTCCTGGTGGCGGGCGTGGTCAACTCCCTGAACCTGCTCTACCTGTGGCAGTCGGCGATGCTCGAGCGGACCGAGGCGCGCAACCTCGTCGCGACGTTCGGCGCCCCGGTGGTCGAGGAGACCATGAAGGGCCTGGTCCTGCTGGGCCTGCTCAGGTTCAGGCGGGCGGAGCTGGACGGGCCGACCGACGGCGTCATCTACGCGAGCATGGTCGGCCTCGGCTTCGCCATGAGCGAGAACGTCAGCTACTACGTGACCGCCCTCGGCGACGGCGGCGCGCGGGGCCTGGCGGTGACCGCCGTGCTGCGCGGGGTGCTCTCGCCGTTCGCGCACCCGCTGTTCACCTCGATGATCGGTATCGCGGTGGCCTACGCCGCCCAGCGCCACCGCCCGGGGCAGGTGAGCGTCATCGCGGCGGGCTGGGTCGGCGCGATGCTGCTGCACGGCATCTGGAACGGCTTCACGCTCTACGCCGGGCTCACCGGGCTGGCCGGCGCCTACCTGCTGCTGATGGTCGTGCTGCTGGTGCTCATCGGCGTGGTGGTCCGCGACCGCAGGCGCATCGTCGGCCTGATCCAGAACTACCTGCCCGCCTACCAGGCGACCGGGCTGGTCGCCCCGCAGGACGTCTCCATGCTCTCCTCGCTGCCAGGCCGCCGCCAGGCCCGGCACTGGGCCAGGACGAACGGCGGGCGCGCGGGGCTGCGGGCGATGACCGACTACCAGCTCGCCGCCACCGAGCTCGGCCTGCTGCACGAGCGGGCCGCGCACCGGACGATCGGCGAGCAGACCTTCAACGAGGAGCAGTACGCGCTGCTGGAGTGCATGGCCGAGGCCCGCCGCAACTTCCCGGCGGCGGCGCCGGTCCCGGCCCGGGGGCAGGCGCCCGAGGCGACCCCCTGGAGCCGCCCGCCCGGAGGGCAGGTCCCGTAGCGGTCAGCCGCTCGCGCGCAGCGCGGCGTCCAGGGTGGTCTCTCGCGGGCCGGGGAAGACCGGCTCGGAGCGCAGGACCACCGCGTCCAGGAAGCCCTTCGCCGCCGCCCCGAACTCGCGGACCGCGTAGGCGTAGGTGGTCGAGGCCCACCGCCGGGCGGAGTCGTCGCCGGCGCCGGAGGCCTCCAGGCCCGCCGCGCGGCATAGCGCGACGGCCCGGGGCAGGTGGAAGACCTGGGTGACCACGGTCAGCCGGGTGGCGCCGAACACGTCGCGGGCGCGCACGCAGGAGTCCCAGGTGTCGAAGCCCGCGTAGTCGAGGACGAGGGCCGGCCGGGCGACCCCGCGGGCGAGCAGGTAGTCGCGCATCACGGTCGGCTCGTCGTAGCCGCGGCGGCCGTTGTCGCCGGAGAGCAGCAGCGCGCGCACCCGGCCCGCCCGGTACAGCTCGGCGGCGATGTCCAGCCGCCTGGCCAGCATGGGGGAGGGGTGGCCGCCGTGC
>NZ_CDRNDK010000051.1:0-24914 GCF_977012225.1 Planomonospora algeriensis
GGCGTCCTCGACCGCGGCCCACTGCTCCTGCCCGGCCACCCGCACCCGGATCGCCCGCCGGGCCGCCTCCAGGTCCTCCAGCCAGGCCGCCTCGCCCCCGCGCAGGCTCACGTCGGCGGGGACCAGCGGGCCGTGGGAGCGGAGCAGGTCGGCGAGGTCCTCGGCGTCGCGGAGCGGCCGGTCCAGCCGGGCCAGCTCGCGTTCGGTGTCGGCGATCACGTCGGGGTCGAGCAGCTCGCGCAGGTCGGCCTGGCCGAGCAGCTCGGCCAGCAGGCTCGTGTCGAGCGCGAGCGCCTGCGCGCGGCGCTCGGCGAGCGGGGCGTCCCCCTCGTACATGAACGCGCCGACGTAGTCGAAGAGCAGGGACGTCGCGAACGGCGACGCCTGGGACGTCTCCACCTCGACCAGCCGTACCCGCCGCGCCGCGACGTCCCGCATGAGGCGGACCAGCCCCGGCACGTCGAACACGTCCTGCAGGCACTCGCGCATCGTCTCCAGCACGACGGGGAACGAGCCGTAGCGGCCGGCCACGCCCAGCAGGTGGGAGGCCCGCTGCCGCTGCTGCCAGAGCGGGGTCCGCCTCCCCGGGCTGCGGCGCGGCAGCAGCAGGGACCGTCCGGCGCACTCGCGGAACCGGGAGGCGAACAGCGCCGAGCCGCCGAGCTCCTCGGTGACGATCCGCTCGATCTCCTCGGGGTCGAAGACCGCGACGTCCGAGGGCGGGTCGGAGAGCGTGTCGGGGATGCGCAGCACGATCCCGTCGTCGGAGTGCACGGCCTGCACGTCGACGCCGTAGCGCTCGCGCAGCCGCCGCCCGATCGCCAGCGCCCACGGGGCGTGCACCCGCGCGCCGTACGGCGAGTGCACCACCACGCGCCAGTCGCCCAGCTCGTCGTGGAACCGCTCGACCACGAGGGTGCGGTCGTCCGGCACGTAGCCGGTGGCCTCGCGCTGCTCGGCCAGGTAGGCCAGCAGGTTGGCCGTGGCGAAGCCGTCCAGGCCCGCCGCCCGGACCCGGGCCGGCGCGGCCTCGGCGCCGGCCGCGGACAGCTCGCGCAGGAAGGCGCCGATCGCCCGGCCCAGCTCGGCCGGGCGGCCCGGCGTGTCGCCGTGCCAGAAGGGCAGCTTGCCCGGCTGCCCGGGGGCGGGGGAGACCAGCACCCGGTCGGCCGTGATGTCCTCGATCCGCCAGGAGGTCGCCCCCAGCACGAAGACGTCCCCCGCCCGGGACTCGTAGACCATCTCCTCGTCCAGCTCGCCCACCCGGGAGGCCTTCTCCCCCACGAGGAACACGCCGTACAGGCCCCGGTCGGGGATCGTGCCGCCGCTGGTGACGGCCAGCCGCTGGGAACCGGGCCGCCCCTGCAGCACGCCGGTGACCCGGTCCCAGACGATGCGCGGGCGCAGCTCGGCGAACTCCTCGCTGGGGTAGCGCCCGGCGAGCATGTCGAGCGTCGCCTCCAGCGCGCTGCGGGGCAGCGTCCGGTACGGCGCGGCGCGGCGGACCACCGCCTCCAGCTCGTCGACGGTCCACTCCTCCAGCGCGGTCATCGCGACGATCTGCTGGGCGAGCACGTCGAGCGGGTTGCGCGGGTAGCGCAGCTCCTCGATCTCACCCCGCTTCATCCGCTCGGCCACCACGGCCGTCTGGACCAGGTCCCCGCGGTACTTGGGGAAGATCACACCGCGTGAGACCGCGCCCACCTGGTGCCCGGCCCGGCCGATGCGCTGCAGGCCGCTCGCCACGCTCGGCGGCGCCGCCACGCATGCGACCAGGTCGACCGAGCCCATGTCGATGCCGAGCTCCAGGCTGGAGGTCGCCACCACGGCGGGCAGCCGCCCGGACTTGAGCGCCTCCTCGATCTGGGCGCGCTCCTCCTTCGACACGGAGCCGTGGTGGGCCCGCACGATCTCCGGCGGCGCCCCCGCGCCCGTCCCCGCCTGGGCCATCATCTCGGCCGGGGCGGAGATCGAGGCAGGGGGCCGGGGGAAGCCCCCGGACCAGTGGACCGGCTCCGGGCCGGGCGTCGCGGAGCGCTCGGCGGCCAGTTCGTTGAGGCGGGCGCAGAGCCGTTCGGCGAGCCTGCGGGAGTTGGCGAACACGATCGTCGAGCGGTGGCGGCCGATCAGGTCCAGGAGCCGCTCCTCGACGTGCGGCCAGATCGTCCGGCGGGCCGGCCGCTGCTCCGGCCACGCGTCGTCGCCGGCGTCCGGCCGGGGCGCGGTGTCGAGCTCGGTCATGTCCTCGACCGGGACGACGACCTCGACCTCGACGACCTTCTCCGACGGCGGCTGCACCACGGTCGCGGGGCGGGGACCGCCGAGGAACGCGGCCACCTCGCTCACCGGCCGCACGGTCGCCGACAGCCCGACGCGCTGCGCGGGGCGCGGGAGCAGCGCGTCGAGCCGCTCCAGGCTGAGGGCCAGGTGTGCGCCGCGCTTGGTGGCCGCCACCGCGTGGACCTCGTCGACGATGACGGTCTCCACGCCGCGCAGCGCCTCGCGGGCCTGGCTCGTCAGCAGCAGGAACAGCGACTCCGGGGTGGTGATGAGGATGTCGGAGGGCCGGGTCGCGAACCTGCGGCGCTCCTCGGCGGAGGTGTCGCCGGACCGGATCGCCACCGAGATCTCCGGCACCGGCAGGCCGAGCCGCCGGGCGGTCTGCTTGAGCCCCGCCAGCGGTGCGCGCAGGTTGCGCTCGACGTCCACGGCCAGGGCCTTGAGCGGCGAGATGTAGAGCACCCGGCAGCGCGGGGGAGCGCCGTCGTCGCCCGCCGTGCCCTTCGCGCCGCCCGCCGTGCCCTTCGCGTCGCCCGCCGTGCGCTCGGCGGCCAGGCGGTCGAGGGACCACAGGAACGCGGCCAGGGTCTTGCCGGACCCGGTCGGCGCGACCA
This sequence comes from Planomonospora algeriensis, assembly GCF_977012225.1. Classification (NCBI taxonomy): domain Bacteria; kingdom Bacillati; phylum Actinomycetota; class Actinomycetes; order Streptosporangiales; family Streptosporangiaceae; genus Planomonospora; species Planomonospora algeriensis. Next base: position 2,895 of record NZ_CDRNDK010000051.1, read on the forward strand.
CCAGCGTGTTGTCCCCCCGGGCGATCGACTCCCACGCCCCCTGCTGGGCGGCGGTCGGCGCGGCGAAGGCCCCGGCGAACCATTCCCTGGTCACCTGGGTGAAGTGGTCGAGCGCTGATCCGGTCACAGGTCCATACTGCCGGGCGGCACCGACAGAACCGGTGCCGCCCGGCAACCGTACGAGACGGTGAAAAATCCTCTTCGAGGTGTCCATAATGGCTATTGGTTGTTTTGACGGTTTTATCTCCATACTTCTCGGGTGCACAGCTACGACGAGCGCCTGACGGACCTGGTCTTCGACTACATGAGGGACCGGCTCTCCCTCGATCCCGTCCCCCTCGACCACCCCGGGATCAAGGACAAGCTCGACGCGGCGCTGGACGGGCTCATCACCGCCGCGGGCACCGACCCCGAGAAGGTCCTGGACGTCTACGCCACGCAGCTGGCCCCGGCGGTCATCTCCGCCGACAGCCCCCGCTTCCTCTCCTTCATCCCGGCCGCGCCGACCAAGGCCGCGCTCCTGTTCGACATGGTCGTCTCCTGTGCCTCGCTGCAGGGCATCTCCTGGCTGGAGGCCTCCGGCGCGATCGCCGCGGAGAACCAGGTCCTGCGCCTGCTCGCCGACCGGGCGGGGATGCCGGCCGGGGCGGGCGGCTGCTTCGTCTCCGGCGGCTCGGCGGGCAACCTCTCCGCCCTCGTCGTGGCCCGCGACACCGCCCGGCGCACCCGTCCCGGAAGGCGCCTGCGCGTCGCGGTCAGCGACCAGGCGCACTCCTCGATCTCCAACACCCTGCGCATCATCGACGTGGACGCCCTCGTCGTCCCCTCCCTCGACCACCGCCTGACCGGTGACGCCCTGCGCGCCGCCCTCGCCGCCGACCCCGACCCGTCGGACGTGATCGCCGTGGTCGCCACCTCCGGCACCACCAACGCCGGGATCATCGACGACCTCGCCGGCGTCGCCGAGGTCGCCCGCGAGCGCGGCCTCTGGTTCCACGTGGACGGCGCGTACGGCGGCGCGGGCCTGTTCGCCCCCTCCGTCCGCCACCGCTACACCGGGATCGAGCACGCCGACTCCTTCGTCGTCGACCCGCACAAGTGGCTGTTCGCGCCCTTCGACTGCGCGGCGCTGCTCTACCGCGAGCCCCGCCTGGCCCGCGCCGTGCACACCCAGGACGCCTCCTACCTCGACGTCCTGCACACGGGTGGCGACGAGTGGAACCCGACCGACTACGCCTACCACCTGACGCGCCGGGCCCGGGGCCTGCCGCTCTGGTTCTCGCTGGCCGTCAACGGCACCGACGCCTACACCGAGGCCGTCGAGAAGGGCCTCTCCCTGGCCCGGGAGACCGCGCTCCTGATCGGCGGGACGCCGTACCTGGAGCTGATCCGCGAGCCGGAGCTGTCGGCGGTGCTGTTCCGCCGGACCGGGTGGACCGCCCGGGACTACCACGACTGGTCCGAGCGGCTGCTCGCCGGGCAGATCGGCTTCGTCACCCCGACCGGCTGGGAGGGCGAGACCGTCGCCCGGTTCGCGTTCCTGCACCCGGGCACGTCCATGGAGATCGTCGAGGAGATCCTCGCCACCATGGCGTGACCGCCGGACGCGGCGGGGCCGTGGGGCCGGACGGCTGGACGGCTGGACGCCTGGACGTCGCCTGGGACGACGGCCCCGGCGAGGTGACGGGAGCCGCCGGGGCGGGACGGCCGGATGCGGCGGTCGGGAGGTGCCGGGACGGGACGGCCGGGTGCGGCGGATGGGAGTGACGGTGGCGTGACGGTCCGGAAAGGTTGAGTCACCGCCGGCACGGAGAGATAGCTCAGACACGGCACGGCCGGGCGACCGGCACACTGAAACGATGGGTCAGGCGATGAGCATCGACTATCCGGCCATCGAGACGGCACGCGAGCGGATCAGGGCCGAGCACCTGCGGGCGCACCGCCCGCCCAGCAGCGCCAGAGGACTGCACCACTTCGCCCTGATCTGCTCCGACGTCGAGCGGACGATCGCCTTCTACCAGGACCTGCTGGAGTTCCCCCTCACCGAGATATTCGAGAACCGCGACCACCGGGGTTCCAACCACTTCTTCTTCGACGTCGGCAACGGCAACCTGCTGGCCTTCTTCGACTTCCCGGGCCTGGACCTCGCCCCCTACGCCGAGGTCCTCGGCGGCCTCCACCACATCGCGATCTCGGTGGACCCGTCGACCTGGGAGCGGCTGCGGGGCAGGCTGGAGGCCGCGGGCGTGCCGCACCGGATCGAGAGCGGCGCCTCGATCTACTTCCGCGACCCTGACGGGACACGCCTGGAACTGCTCGCCGACCCCCTCGGTGAGATGTACGGCTCCCACGTCATCTGAGAGCCGATCCGGCGCAGTCCGGTCACATCCCCCGGGCACCCATACTGGAGGGATGCGCCTGTCGGAGTTCTGGAAGCGGATGAAGCTGCACTTCGGTGATCCCTACGCCGAGTCGTGGGCTCACGACTACGTCATCGCGGAGCTCGGGAGCCGGACCGTGGTCCAGGCGCTGGCCGACGGCATCGCGGCCAAGGAGGTCTGGCACGCGGTGTGCGGGGTGGCGAACGTCGACTCCCGGCTGCGGTAGGGCCGCGGGCGGAGGCGGCCGGCCCGTGTCCGCGCGGCGGGAGCCGACCGGGACCGGGAGAGGGCGTCCGCTCCCGTGAAGGACGCCCGCTCGTCTCCGGAGACCGTCTCCGCGCCGCCGGGCTCAGGGGTCGGTGGCCTCCTCCAGTGACTTGCCGATCAGCTCGGCCGCGTGGGCCGGATCGCCGGCGCCCTCCTGGCCGCTGGGGGACCACAGGAAGAGCCAGCCGTCCTGGGCGGGGGTGGCGAAGACGATCGTCTGCTTCCCGGTGCCGGGGTGCCACACCCACAGCACGGGATCACCGCCTCCGAGCATGCGGCCGACCAGCCCCCGCCCGGGGAGCTCCGCGGACAGGGACTCGAGGTGGGCCAGTCGTTGCTGGGGGAACGTATCCGTCAAGCGAAGCACCTTCTGGTTCGTTTTCGCTCCAGGATTCCCCCAGGTCAGCCGGGTCACAACAGGTCCGACGGAATGCCCGGGAATATCACCCGGCGGAGAGTGCGGCGGTGCGGCGGGGGCCCGCGCCCCGGTGGCGCGGGTGACGCGGTCGAGCCCCGATCGAACAGCCGTTCGGCTATATTGGACGGGTCAGCCCTAGTGGCGTGCTCTCCGGAAAATGTCGGTGGCACCCCGTAGCTTTCTGGCAACACCGATCCGACCCACAACCCTCCAGGGGGCTCCCAGTGGCAGCTAACGACCGCGAGAAGGCGCTCGAGACCGCGCTCGCTCAGATCGAGCGGCAGTTCGGCAAGGGCTCCGTCATGCGTCTCGGCGACGAGACCCGCGCACCCATCGAAGTGATCCCCACCGGGTCCATCTCCCTCGACGTCGCGCTCGGCATCGGCGGACTCCCGCGCGGTCGCATCGTCGAGATCTACGGCCCGGAGTCCTCCGGTAAGACCACCGTCGCGCTGCACGCGGTGGCCAACGCCCAGCGCGCGGGCGGCATCGCCGCGTTCATCGACGCCGAGCACGCCCTCGACCCGGATTACGCCAAGAAGCTGGGCGTCGACACCGACGCGCTGCTCGTCTCCCAGCCCGACACCGGCGAGCAGGCGCTGGAGATCGCCGACATGCTGATCCGGTCGGGCGCCGTCGACCTGCTGGTCATCGACTCGGTCGCGGCCCTGGTGCCGAAGGCCGAGATCGAGGGCGAGATGGGCGACAGCCACGTCGGTCTCCAGGCCCGCCTGATGTCGCAGGCCCTGCGCAAGGTCGCCGGCGCGCTCAACAGCACCGGCACCACCGCGATCTTCATCAACCAGCTCCGCGAGAAGATCGGCGTCATGTTCGGCTCGCCCGAGACCACGACCGGTGGAAAGGCGCTGAAGTTCTACGCCTCGGTCCGTCTCGACATCCGCCGCATCGAGACGCTGAAGGACGGCACCGAGGCGGTCGGCAACCGCACCCGGGTGAAGGTCGTCAAGAACAAGATGGCCCCGCCCTTCCGGGTGGCCGACTTCGACATCCTGTACGGCGTCGGCATCTCCCGTGAGGGCGGCCTGATCGACATGGGCGTCGAGCACGGCTTCGTCCGCAAGTCCGGCGCCTGGTACACCTACGAGGGCGACCAGCTCGGCCAGGGCAAGGAGAACGCCCGCAACTTCCTGCGGAACCACCCCGACACGGCGAACGAGATCGAGAAGAAGATCAAGGAGAAGCTCGGCGTCGGCCCGCGGGTGGACGCTCCCGCCACTCCGCCGCCCGCCGCCCCCGCGGCTCCGGCCGCCTCCGGCCGGGGCTCCAAGGCCGCCGCGGCCAAGCCCGGTGACGCCTGACCCGGGCTGAGGGACGGTCGAGGGCCCCGGCCTGAAGACCGGGGCCTCCATGCTGGAGGCGATTGGTGACGAGACCCGACTCCGGTCCGGTCGGTGAGACCGGACCGGGAGACTGGGGAGCCTGGCCTGACCTGCCCGGACCTGGTCCCGCCGGGACGGGCCGGCGCGGCGGCCGGAGGCGGCGCGGCGCGCAGGACGGCGGCCGGAGGCGACCAGCGCCGGACGGCGGCGGAGGGTTCCTCCCCGACGGCCCCGTCGAGGGGTCCGCGGCGAGTCAGGGACCCCCGGCGGATCCGCAGGCGGTGGCGCGGGCGATCTGCCTGCGCCTGCTGACGATGGCGCCGCGCACCCGGGCGCAGCTCGCGGAGGCCCTGCGCAAGCGCGAGGTCCCCGAGGACGCGGCGGAGGCCGTGCTGGAGCGGTTCTCCGAGGTCGGCCTCATCGACGACGAGGCGTTCGCGGCGGCGTGGGTGAGCTCGCGCCACACCGGGCGGGGGCTGGCCCGGCGCGCCCTGGCCTCGGAGCTCCGGCACCGGGGCGTGGACGAGGACACCGTCAAAGAGGCGGTCGAGCGGCTCGACCCCGATCAGGAGGCCGAGACCGCCCGCGGCCTCGTGGCGCGCAAGCTCCGCGCGACCCGGGGGCTGGAGCCCGCCGTCCGGACGCGGCGGCTCGCGGGCATGCTCGCCCGTAAGGGATACGGCCCGAGCCTGGCCTTCCGCGTCATCCGGGAGGCACTGGAGAACGAAGGGGCGGAGGATCCGGGCGTTCCCATCGATCCGGATGATCCCTTCGGGTGAGGGGAACACGCGGGCCAGCGGGTCTTTGCTTGCTCGTTACCTCTTCGACGCTTAATCTCGACTCCAGTGAGGAGTTACTCCGCGCAGTGCGGATTGTCATAACGGTGAACTACGGACGTGTGAGCTTGGCGGCGCGGGCGGGCGAGGTGTCGGCGAGGAGAGCCGGCATGGTGCCGGTCCTGGGTTGATACCTGTCCTGGTGGCTGTACCGCTGGGCTTTCCGTGCCGTGCGTGTGACCCCTCGTGTGCTTGGCTGAGGCGAGGAGGGCGGGGCGCGCATGGAGCCAGTTGTGGTCGTCGTGTTGGCAGGGGCGCTCGTGGTGCTCGCCGGGGCGACGATAACCGTGCTGGTCCTGCTGCTCCGCCGTACCGGGGCCGGGTTCGGCAAGCCGGCCGGGCCCTCTCCCGAACAGCTCGAGGAGGTCCACGCCGAGCTGGAGGAGGTCAGGCGCGAGGCGGAGGAGCTCCGCAGCCGGGCCGAGCGGGAGGCCGGGGAGATCCTGCGCCGCTCGGAGGCGGCCGCCGAGAGCGCCTCCCAGATGCGCAAGGAGGTCGAAGCCGAGGCCAAGGTGCTCAAGTTCGAGCTCAAGGAGCTCCGCGCCGACCTGGAACGCCGGGAGAACCGGCTGGCGGAGCGGGAGCAGCGGCTCGACGAGGAGGCCAGGCGCCAGGCCGAGCGGGCCCGCAAGCTCGCCGAGACGGAGACCGAGCTGGCCGACCGCCGTGCGGATCTCGACCGGGTCGCCGAGGAGCGCAGGGCGGTCCTGGAGCGGGTGGCCGGGCTGACCGGCGCGCAGGCGAAGGCCGAGCTGGTCATGGAGATCGAGAACCAGGCCAAGCGCGAGGCCGCGCTGATCATCAGGGAGATCGAGAGCGAGGCGCGCAGGGAGGGCGAGAAGCGCGCTACCAAGATCGTTACTCTGGCGGTCCAGCGGGTGGCCACCGAGCAGACCGCCGAGTCCGTGGTGAGCGTGCTGCACCTGCCCGGTGACGAGATGAAGGGCCGCATCATCGGCCGCGAGGGCCGCAACATCCGCGCCTTCGAGTCGACCACCGGCGTCAACCTGATCATCGACGACACGCCCGAGGCGGTGCTGCTGTCCTGCTTCGACCCGGTGCGGCGGGAGACGGCCCGGCTCACGCTGGAGAAGCTCGTGCTGGACGGGCGCATCCACCCCCAGCGCATCGAGGACGCCTACGAGCGCAGCCGGGCGGAGGTGCAGGAGCTGTGCGTGCGGGCGGGTGAGGACGCCCTGGTGGAGCTCGGCATCACCGACATGCACCCGGAACTGGTCACCCTGCTCGGCCAGCTGCGCTACCGCACCTCCTACGGGCAGAACGTCCTCGGCCACCTCGTCGAGTCCGCCCACATCGCCGGGATCATGGCCGCCGAGCTCAAACTGGACCAGATGCTGCTCAAGCGCTGCACGGTGCTGCACGACATCGGCAAGGCCCTCACCCACGAGGTCGAGGGCAGCCATGCGCTGATCGGCGCGGAGATCGCCCGCCGGTACGGCGAGCACGAGGACGTCGTGCACGCCATCGAGGCGCACCACAACGAGGTCGAGGTGCGCACGGTCGAGGCGGTCCTGACGCAGGCCGCCGACGCGATCAGCGGCGGCCGGCCGGGCGCGCGGCGCGAGTCGCTGGAGGCCTACGTCAAGCGGCTGGAACGGCTGGAGGAGATCGCCCAGTCCTACGAGGGCGTGGAGAAGGTCTTCGCCATGCAGGCGGGCCGGGAGATCCGGGTCATGGTCAAGCCGGACGCGGTGGACGACATCCAGGCGTCGGTCATCGCCCGGGACGTGGCCAAGCAGATCGAGGAGGAGCTGACCTACCCGGGCCAGATCCGCATCACCGTGGTCCGCGAGTCCCGGGCGACCGAGTTCGCCCGCTAGCGTTCCGCGCCACCGTGGTCCGCGGTGATCGCCGCGGCGGGGCACAGGTCGATGGCCTCGCGCACCGCGTCCAGTGCCCCGGCGGGCGGCTCGGGGCGCACGACGATCACCTTGCCGTCCTCCTCGCGCTGGTCGAACACCTCGCCGGCGGTCAGCACGCACATTCCCGAGCCGATGCAGCGCCCGGCGTCCGCGGTGATCCTCATGATCACGCCTCCCAGGTGACGGGCAGGCTCTTCACCCCGAAGACGTCGGCGGTCTCGGGGCGCAGGCCGACCTCGTCGGCCGGTACGGCCAGGCGCAGTGTGGGGAAGCGGCCGACCAGCGCGGGTAGCGCGACCCGCATCTCGACGCGGGCCAGCTGCTGACCCAGGCACTGGTGGACGCCGTGGCCGAAGGCCAGATGCCCGCCCTCCCGGCGGCGGAGGTCGAGCACGTGAGGATCGGTGAAGCGCTCGGGGTCGCGGTTGGCGGTGTTGATCGACAGGATGACCGTCGTGCCGGCCGCGATGGTCTCGCCGCCCAGCTCGACGTCCTCCAGCGCCGTCCTCATGAACGTCTTGGCGACGCTCAGATAGCGCAGCAGCTCCTCCACCGCCTGGTCGGCGAGCGCGGGCTCGGCGCGCAGCGCGGTCAGCTGCTCCGGGTTGCGCAGCAGCGCGAAGGCGCCCAGGGCCAGCATGTTGGTGGTGGTGTCGAGCCCGGCCGCCAGCAGGATCAGGGCGATGCCCTTGAGCTCCTCGTCGGTCAGGTCGCTGTCGGTGAGGTCGCTGAGCACGTCGTCGGTGGGGTGCGCGCGCTTGGCGGCCACCAGCTCCGCGAGGTAGTGCTGGACCGCGGTGTAGGCCGCCATCAGATCCTCGTCGCCGGTCTCCCCGTTCATGAACGTGTCGATGTTCTCCTGGAAGGAGCCCCGGTCCTCGTACGGCACCCCCAGCAGCTCGCAGATCACGATGGCGGGGATGGGCTTGGCGAACGCGGTCACCAGGTCGACCGGCGGTCCGGCCTTCGCCATGGCGTCCAGGCACTCGGCGGTGATCTGCTCGACGCGCTCGGTGAGCAGCCGCATCCGCCGTACGGTGAACTTCCCCACCAGCGGCTTCCTGTACCGGCTGTGCTGCGGCTCGTCCATGAGCAGGAACTCGCCGGGCGGCGCCGGAGGGACCTCGATGTCGCCGTAGTCGATGAGCGGGTGGTGGCGCATGAGCTCCCTGCGGGAGCTGAACCGCGAGTCGGCCAGGACCGACCGGACCAGGTCGTAGCCGGTGATCAGCCAGCCCTGGTGCCCGTCGGGGAAGGGATACCGGCTGATGGGGCCGTGCTCGCGGGCCTGGATCAGCTCCGCCGGCGGGTCGAAGGGGCAGCCGGGCCGGCGCTCGGTCGGCAGTGCGGTGACGGTGTGTTCCATGGTCTTCCTCTCCTCGACCCGGCTCCGGCTCAGGTCGTCGATCGCGATCTCGTCCCTCCGCGGTCCCGAGACCGCGATCGCGGAACCGTTCATGGCGTCCACCATCGCCGACCGCTCTGATACCGGGCCGTCGTCGTGCTGACACGGCCGCTGACACGGCCGCTGACACGGCCGCTGACACGGCAGGGCACGGCCGCGGCGCGGACCGGTCGCCTGCGGGCGCGCCCGTCGTTCACGGAGCGAGCGTGAGCTCGGCCAGCTCGCGCCAGTCCCGCCGCCGCCCGTCGCGGGTCGCCTCGGCGAACGCCGTTTCGCCGAGGTGATTCCGCGTCGCCGCGGTGATCCGGGAAGCATCCGGCTGAGAACGGTCCGGAGTACCGCGTACGGCGTCGCTCGCCGCGAGCAACCGCACGGCCTGCTCGTGGTCGCCTTGGCGGAGCGCGAGATCCGCGATCCCGACCAGTATCTCGGCGATCGTCGGCAGATGCGCGTGCTCCGTGGCCGTGACCGTGCGGAACGCCTCGGCCCGGTACGCGCGGGCCTCCTGGAGATCCTCGGTGAGGTAGCCGTCCAGGTGCAGGGTCATGGCGCGGACGGAGCCGGTCATCTCCGCGCCGCCCCACACCGCCCGCACCGCGGCCAGGTGCTCGCGTGCCCGGTCCGACTCACCGCGCCAGCGCGCCAGCTGCGCCTTCGCGAGGGCCAGCTCGGTGAGCGCGTCCGGCCAGGCGATCCCGCCCGCGCACCGCTGCGCCTCCGCCAGGGCGGCGGCGCTGGACCGCTCATCGCCGAGCAGCCAGTGCAGCTGAGCCTGCCGCGCTCGCACGCCCACCACGTCCTCGACCGCGCCCACCTCGGTCAGCGCCGCGGCCACCTCCTCGTAGTGCTCGCACGCGCGCGCGAACTCGCCGCGCATGGCGAGCCGATCGGCCAGGAAGCCCAGCGCCAGCGAGATCCCCATCCGCTCACCGAGCGTGCGGAACTCGGCGAGGGCGCTTTCGACGTCGGCGTCCACGTCGGTCTCGTCGCCGCCGAGCATGAACCGGAACCGGCCGCGGCTGAGCCTGGCCTGCGCGCGCACCCACGGGTCGTCGGCGACGACGAGCGGCTCGAACGCGGGCAGGAACCCCGTCGGCTCCCGCAGCATCCGCTCCAGCAGCCCGGCGAACCCGAGCAGCGGGTGGCGGGACCCGCTGCGCCTGGTGAGCCGGTGCGCCTCGTGGATCCACTCCCGCGCCTGATACTGGTCGCCGCCGATCCCGGAGGTCAGGAACACCGTCACGATGGTGTACGCCAGCGCCCGCACCTCGTCGGGCGCCTCACCGGGCAGCGAGGCCGCCGCGACGCTCAACTCGGCGCCCTCGGCCCGGTGCCCGCTGAGATACCAGAACCAGCCCGCGGCCGCGACCAGCCGCATCGCCTCCTCGGCCCATCCTGCGGCGATCGCTCCGCGCAGGGCCGCGCCGATGTTGCCGTGCTCGGCCTCGAGCACGGCCAGCCACTTCAGCTGCTCGGCCCGGCGCAGGTGCGGCTCGGCCGTCTCGGCCAGCTCGGTGAAGCAGGCGAGGTGCGCCCGGCGCGCCGCCTCGGTCTCCCCGGCTTCGGCGAGCCGGTGCGCCGCGTACTCCCTGATGGTGCCGAGCATCCGGTAGCGCGGCGCGTCCTCGCCGTCGGCGAGCAGCAGCGACTTCTCGACCAACGCGGTCAGCACGTCGAACACCTGCTCCCCTGCGGAGGTCCCGTCCGCGCACACCCGTTCGGCCGCTTCCAGGCTCGCCCCGCCGGAGAACACCGAGAGCCGCCGCAGCACGCCGCGTTCGGCCTCGGTCAGCAGGTCCCAGCTCCAGTCCACCACCGCGCGCAGCGTCTTGTGCCGGGGCAGGACCGTACGGCTGCCGCCGGTCAGCAGGCGGAACCGGTCATCGAGCCGGCGTGCCAGCTGATCGACGGACATGGTGCGCAGCCGTGCCGCGGCCAGTTCGATCGCCAGCGGGATCCCGTCGAGCGCCCGGCAGATGCGCGCCATGGCCGCCAAGGTGCGGGCGTCGGAGCCGATGTCCTTGCGCACCAGCTCCGCGCGGTCGCGCAGCAGCCGCACCGCGGGCGAGGACCCGGTCTCGGCGGGGTCCTCACCCTCCGCGGGCAGCGCGAGCGGCTCGACCTGCCAGAGCACCTCGCCGGTGATGCCGAGAGGTTCCCTGCTCGTGGCCAGGATCCGCAGACTCCGGCACTCGCCCAGCAGCCGGTCCGCGAACACCGCGGCCGCCTCGATCACGTGCTCGCAGTTGTCCAGGATCAGCAGGATCGCGCGATCCCGGAGCGCGGAGAGGAGCCGGTCCATCGGTTCTCCGCCCCGCGCCTCACCGAGCAGTCCCTGGTCACGCAGGCCGAGCGCGGTAAAGGCGGCCTGCGCCGGCTCGCAGCCTGACCGCACCGAGGCCAGTTCGACCAGCCACGCCCCGTCCGGCAGCCCGGCGAGCATCGTCCGCGCGGTCTCGGCGGCCAACCTCGTCTTGCCGGAACCACCCGCCCCCGTCAACGTGACCAGCCGGTGCTTGACGACCAGGCCGGCGACCGCGGAGACGTCGCCGTCTCTGCCGACGAAACTCGTCAGCTCGGCGCGCAGGTTCGTCCTGCGGTGCTCCGTCCGCTCGCCCAGTTCGCCGCGGAGCAGCGCGGTGTGCAGTGCGGAGAGCCCGGCCGACGGATCGGCGCCCAGCTCCTCGGCGAGCCGCTCGCGCGTCCGCTGGTACACGGTCAACGCCTCGTTGCCGCGCCCCGCCTCGGCGAGCGCTCGCATCAGGGCCGCCACGAACCCCTCCCGCAGCGGATGCGCGGCGACCAGACCCGTCAGCTCGGAGACCAGCTCCGGGCCGCGGCCGAGGAGGATGTCCGCGTCCACCCGGTCCCCGAGCGCGGCGACGTGGAGCTCGTCCAGACGCGCGACCGCGGCGTCGAACGCATCACTGCCGTGCAGCGCGATGTCCGCCAGGGCGCTACCGCGCCACAACGCCAAGGCCGAGTGCAGTAGATCCGCCCGTGCCGCAGGCTCGGCGGTACGGGCCTGAGCGACCAGGTGCTCGAACCGGCACACGTCGACGGCGCCGGGAGGCACGGCCAGGCGGTACCCGCCGGAATCCGCCTCGATCACACCGTCCGGCAGCACCCTGCGCAGCCTGGACACCAGCGCCTGCAAGGCGTTCACTTCGTCCCTGGGCGGCCGGTGCCCCCAGATCCAGTCCACCAGCCGCGCACGCCTGACGATCCGGCCGGGTTCGAGGGCGAGCGCGGCCAGCAGCGCGCGCAGCCGGATCCCCGGAACCTCCAGCACGGCCCCATCGTGGTTCCGGACCTCGAACGGTCCCAGCAGTCCGACTCTCACATCGGCGATTCTGCCGAACCGGGGCGAGGAGCGCAGCGAGGAGCCGATCATGGGCGGGCGGCTGCGGGCGAGGCCGGCGCGAGCTCTTTTCCGGCTACCGGTTGCGCAGCGGCACGTCGCGGATGATCAACCAGGTCAGCGCGAGGCCGAACACGAAGACCCCCAGACCCACACCGAGCGCCAGGCCCGTCGACTGGGGCAGGTCCGCGGAGAGGCCGGAGAGGCGGTCCCCGACGAACGGCAGGCGGAGCTCCTTGCCGATCGCTCCTTCGACGAGCACCCACAGGCCGACGCCGAGCGGGATCAGGAGCAGCCCGCCGCCCTCCCACCGGTAGAAACCGGCCGCGATGAAGGCGCCGGCCACGATCCAGGCGACGAACTCGACCAGGTACTCGGCGAAGACGAGCGGCACCTGGGTCGGTTCGGTGAACAGGTGGACCCGGTCGATCACCTGCGGCCGGTCGAACAGGCCGTAGAGCAGGGTCTCCAGCAGGTAGCCGACCGTGATCAGGGCCGACAGGAACGGGGCGAACAGGGCAATGGTGACGGCGGCCTGCGCGCCGAACCGGCGGCGGGTCTGCCCGTGCGCGATGTAGAGCGGCAGGTACTCCCGGACCAGGGCCACCCCGACGAACAGGGCGTACCACCGGGGCAGCTGGACGGCGGCCTCCCACGCGCTCTGGTTGAGCGTGCCGAAGACGTCGACGCCGACCGCGATCATGGCGACGACCACGACGTAGGCGGCGAACAGCAGCAGGGCGAAGTAGGAGTGGGCGGCGAGGAGCCGGGTGGGGAATCTCATCGGGTCTCTCCAGTGCGGAGCTCTGCGGCGGGGGGTGCTTCGGTGCTGGAGGTTCCGGAGCCTCCGGTCAGATGGATGAACAGGTCCTGCAGGTCGATCGGGCCGAGTTCGAGCCCGGACGCGGCGGCCTCCCCGCGCCGGGCGTCGTCGAGGTCGCCGTAGAGCATCGCCGATTTGGTCGGGCCGAGCCGCCTTTCGCCGAGCACGGTCAGCCCGGCGGTGAAGGCGTCGACCTGCGCGGCGGGCCCGGTCACGGCCGTTCCCCGGGAGAGCAGGGTCTGGCTCTCCTCGTGCGCGACCAGCCGGCCCTTGTCGATGATCACGACCTCCTCGAACAGTGAGCTCACCTCCTCGATGAGGTGGGTGGAGAGGACGACCGTGCGGGGGTGGGCGATGTAGTCGGCGAGCAGCGCGTCGTAGAACGCCTGCCGGGAGGGGGCGTCCATGCCCAGATAGGACTCGTCGAACATGGTCAGCGGCGCCCGGCCGGCCAGGCCGATCACCACGCCCACCGCCGAGCGCTGCCCCTTGGACATCTCCTTGACGTTCTTCTTCGGATCGATCCCGAACAGGTCCAGCAGCGAGCGGGCGTAATCGCCGTCCCAGTCCGGGCGGAGCCACTCGGCGAAGAAGATCGCGTCTTCGGCGCTGCCGATGTCGACGGTCTCGCCGGCGTCCCGGATCAGGCTGATCCGGCTGGTGATGGACCCGTTCTCGAACACCGGCCGCCCGTCGATCCGCACGCCGCCCGCCGACTGCCTGCGGAAACCCGCCAGCACCGAGAGCAGGCTCGTCTTGCCCGAGCCGTTGCGGCCGAGCAGCCCGTAGATCTTCCCGGGCTCCAGGGCGAGCGTCAGGCCGTCCAGCGCCGTGACGTCGCCGTAGCGCAGCACCAGGTCCTCGACCTCGATCCTCATCGCCCCTCCAGCTGCTTGATGCGCTCGATCACGTCGCCGAGCGGAATTCCGACGATCTTGGCCTGGGCGACCATCGGGTCGACCACGTCGGCGAAGAAGTTCTCCCTGCGCTCGGCCCTGAGCGCGTCCCGGGCGTCCGGGCTGACGAACATGCCGATACCTCGTTTCTTGTAGAGGACGCCTTCCTCGACCAGTTGCTGGAACGCCTTGGCCGCCGTGGCCGGGTTGATCCGGTAGAAGGCGGCGTACTGGTTGGTGGACATGACCTGCTCGTCGCCCTTGAGCGCCTCACTCAGCACGTCCGCCTTGATGCGGTCGGCTATCTGCCGGTAGATCGGGCTCCGGTCATCGAACATGGCACCTGCTTCTATGGTCCTTTACTCCACTAATGAACGATAGAAGGTGTGCGGGCAGCGGTCAACCGCCCCGGGCCCCGAAGGGCCGCCCGGGGCGGCGGGAAGGACGGTCCGGGCGCGGGGGTCCGGAGGGGGGAAGGCGGCGGGCGGCCGTCAGACGCAGAAGATCTGCTGGTAGAAGGCCAGCTCGGCGGCGAGCGCCGCGCTGCGGGTCTCGGCGCGGCGGAAGCCGTGGGACTCGCCCTCGAAGGTGAGGTACGTGCAGGGCACCCCGCGTGCGGCGAGGGCGTCGGCGAACGCCTCCGACTGGGCCGGCGGGACCACGGGATCGGACAGGCCCTGCAGCAGCAGCATGGGGCAGGTGACCCCGGCGGCCTGCCCCAAGGGCTCGCGGGAGCCGTACAGGACGGGGTCGGAGGGGCCGACCAGCCATTCGATGTAACGGGACTCGAAGTCGTGGGTGGTCGCGGCGAACGGGCCGAGGGCGCTCACCCCGTAGTAGGAGACGCCCCCGGCGAAGGCACTGGAGCGCGCGCACGCCGCCATGACCGTCCAGCCGCCCGCGCTGCCGCCCCGGATCGCGATCCGCGCCGGATCCGCCAGGCCCTCCCCGGCCAGCCACTCGGCCGCCGAGATCGCGTCCTCCACGTCGACCACGCCCCACTGGCCGCGCAGCCGCTCGCGGTAGGCGCGGCCGTACCCGGTGGAGCCGCCGTAGTTGACGTCGATGACGCCGATGCCGCGGCTGGTGAAGAAGGCCTTCTTCAGGTCGAGCGCCGTCGGGCTGTAGCCGGTGGGGCCGCCGTGGACGAACACGACGTACGGCGGCGGGCCGTCGCCGCGGGCCTCCGGGTTGGACGGCGGGTAGAGGTGGGCGTGCACCCGGCGGCCGAACCGCCCCTCGATCTCCACGGAGCGCGGGACCGGCAGGTAGGCGATGTCGGGCAGTTCGTCGACGTCGCGCCGGAGCCCCTCCACCCGCCCGGTCACGGTGTCCACCCGGACGACCGACTGGGGCACCGCCGGGCCGTACCCGATCCCGGCGAGCGTGCGCCCGTCGGCGGCCAGGGCGGGCAGCCAGCCGTCGTAGGGCACGTCGAGGTCGGTCAGCGTGCCGTCGGCCGGGTCGAGGAGGCCCAGCCGCAGCTCCCCCTGCCCGTGCAGGACCGCGAGCCGCCCGTCGTCCAGCACGGCGTACGGTGAGCCGCCGAGCTGCCACAGCGGCCCGGCGAACTCCTCCTCGGCGGGGTGGAGCGCCTGCGGGGAGGTGCCGAATATCCCGACCCGGTAGAGGTTCCACCAGCCCGACCAGTCGGAGACCAGGTAGAGGTGCCGGTCGTCGCGCCACTGCGGGGCGAGTACGGACTCGGTGACGCCGCCCTTGACGGTCCAGGAGGCGCCGTCGGCCAGCCGGGTGATCCGCAGCTCGGTGCCGTTCCATGGCATGAGCGGGTGGTTCCAGCAGACGTAGGCCAGGTGCTCGCCGTCGGGGGACAGCACCGGGGAGGCGTAGAAGTCACTCCCGGAGACCCGCTCGCGGGGTTCGGCGCCGCCGTGCAGCGGGACGGAGACGATCGACCGGCTGACCTTGCCGTCGCCGTCACCGCTGTCGGAGCCGCCGTCGTGCCGTTCCTGGACGCACCACACCTGCCCGTCGCGGACGGTCAGGTCGGCGTAGCGCAGCCCCGCCGCCCGCTCGGGCTCCGGCGTGATCGGGCGCGGCTCGGCGCCGGGGGCCAGCAGGTAGAGGCGCTGGTCGGCCAGGTTCGCGAAGACGACGCTCCGGCCCGCGCCCTCACCTGCGCCCTCACCGGGGCCTTCATCGGAGCCCCGGCCGGGGACCACCGCGTAGGACCGCCCGCCGTACTCGTGGACGCGGGTCCTGGCGCTCCACGGCGCGGGCAGCAGCTCCTGGCGGACGCCGTCGGCGCCCCGGTGCATGATCGTGGTCCGCCCGCCCTCGGCGGGGCGGTCCTCGGTCCACCACACCTCGTCGCCCAGCACGGTGGGGAAGGCGAGTTGCAGCCCGGAGCGGGCGACGTCGGCGGTGGAGACGGGGGAGGGCCAGGCGGCGTACGGCAGGACATCGCGCTCTGCGGGCATGCCGTAATCCTGCCCGATAACACGCCGCGTGTCGCCGGTATGACGTTCGGACGTTCCCGGATCCGCCGTCCCGTCCGGGTGGGGAGCCGGAGGCGAGAGGCGGCGAAGACCGCGGGGAGGCGGGACGCGTCCGGGCGGGGACCGGAGGCGAGGGGGCGGGCGGCCTGGTCGGCCGCCCGCCCCCTCGGCCGGGTCAGTCCACCGCGGAGACGCCGCCTCCGGGCACGCCCACCGCGCCGGGCGGGGCGACCGGGGCCGCGGAGGTCTTCCGGCTGCGCCGGCTGCGCTTCTCCAGCCACGTCGCCAGGGCGCTGAGCGCCATGTTGAGCCCGACGTAGATGACCCCGACGACGATCGCCGCGGGGATGAGGGAGCCGAAGAAGACCGCCGGAAGGATCTTGAAGCCCGTGTTGAGCAGGTCCACGTAGGCGATGATGTAGCCCAGCGCGGTGTCCTTGAGCAGCACGACGAGCTGGCTCACGATCGCGGGCATCATCACGGTCACCGCCTGGGGCAGCAGGACCATCCGCATGACCTGGTTCTTGCGCAGGCCGATGGCGTAGGCCGCCTCGGACTGGCCCCGGGGCACCGACAGCACGCCCGCCCTGACCACCTCGGCCAGCACCGACCCGTTGTAGAGGGTCAGTCCGGCGACCACCGCCATGAAGGCGTAGTCGCCGCCGCCCATCACGCTGGGCGCCAGGTAGAAGATGAAGAAGATCAGCAGCAGCAGCGGGATGGCTCGGAAGACCTCCACGACCACGCCCGCGGGGATCCTGATCCACGCGTGGTCGGAGAGCCGGGCCAGGCCGAACACCGCGCCGAAGACGAGCGCGAGGACCGCCGCCAGGCCCGCCGCCTTCAGCGTGCCGAGCAGGCCCGGCAGGATGTGCGTCGTCCAGGTCTCCGGCCGCAGGAAGGGCTCCCAGATCCTGCCCTCCCACTGGCCCTTCTCGTCGAACTTGACGTAGACGAAGTACAGGATCGCGGCGATCGCCGCCAGCGCGGCGGCCGTGTAGACGGCGTTGCGCGCGCGGGCCCGGGGGCCCGGCACGTCGAACAGGACCGAGGTGCTCATCGGGCCACCGCCAGCCGCCGGCCCAGCCAGCCGGTCAGGAAGCCGATCGGCAGGGTGAACGCCATGAAGGCCACCGCCAGACCGAGGAAGATGGGGATCGACGCTCCGGTGTCGTCGAAGGTGTCCTTCATGACGAACGCCGACTCGGCAAGGTAGCCTCCCGCGACCGCCACCGTGGTGTTCTTGATCATCGCGATGATCACGCTGCCGAGCGGGGCGATCACCGTGCGGAACGCCTGCGGCAGGATGATCAGCCGCAGCGACTGCACGAAGGTGAGCCCGATGGCGCGCGCCGCCTCGGCCTGCCCGAGCGGGACCGTGTTGATGCCCGAGCGCAGCGCCTCGCAGACGAACGAGGCGGTGTAGATCGACAGGCCGAGCACGACCAGCCAGAAGGAGTTGGTGCTCGGCGTCTGGGAGAGGGTCAGCCCCAGGGTGTCGCTGAGCCCGAGCGCGGAGAAGGCCAGCACCAGGGTGAGCGGCGTGTTGCGCACGATGTTGACGTAGAGGGTCCCGGCCGCGCGCAGGACCGGTGTCGGCGAGACGCGCATCGACACCAGGACCGTGCCGAGGATGAGGGAGAGGATCCCGCACATCACGGAGAGCTTCACGTTCTCCAGGAACCCCTCGGCGAGGGCCGGGCCGTACTTGATCAGGTCATTCAATGGTGCTCCACAGCGAAGACGGCGGCGGCCGGTGCCCCCACGGGGTCACCGGCCGCCACGTGAGGCCGGACTACGCGCAGGGCTCGAACTGCGGGGCGGCCGTCGGGGCCTTGAGGCCCTGGGCTCCCGCGAACCACTTCTCGAACAGCTTCTGCGCGGTGCCGTCCTGATACATCTTGGTGATCGCCGCGTTGACGGCCTCACACGTCTTGGTGTCGCCCTTCTTCAGGCCGACGCCGTACTTCTCGTCGGTGAACGGCTGGCCGAGGATCTTGAAGCCGCCGCCGGCCTGCTTGGCGAAGCCCGCCAGGATCAGGTCGTCGGTCGTCACCGCGTCCAGGTTGTTGCCGCCGAGCTTCTGCACGCACTCGGAGTAGGTCGCGGCGCCCACCAGCTGGGCGTCCAGGTCCAGCTCGCCGTCCGGCGGCGGGTCGGTGATCCGCTTGTAGGAGTTGGAGCCGGCCGCCTGGCAGATGCGCTTGCCCGCCAGGTCCTGCGGCTTGGCGATCTTGTTGTCGTCGGCGCGGACCATGACGTCCTGGTGGGCCACGATGTACGGCCCGCCGAAGGTCACCTTCTCCTTGCGGCTGTCGGTGATCGAGTAGGTCGCGAAGATGATGTCCACGGTGCCGTTGGCGAGGAAGGCCTCGCGGTTGGACGACGCGGACTCCTTCCACTCGATCTCGACGTCGGCGCCGCCCGCGAGCTCCTTGACGACGTACTTGGCGACCTCGACGTCGAAGCCCTCCGGCTCGGCGCCGGTCTTCAGGCCCAGGCTCGGCTGGTCCCACTTGGTGCCGACGACCAGCTTCTTGGCGCCCTTGGCCTTGTCGACGACCGTGGTGTAGGCGGTGGTGTCGCCGCCGCCGCTGTCGCTCCCGCAGGCCGCCAGGCCCAGGGTGAGCGCACCCGCCGCGGCGATCGCCGCACCGATACGCATTACTCGCATGTTCCGTTTCCTCTTCTTCGTCGTCGGGATGAACAGCCTGCCCGGGAGATGGTCAGTGCGTCAGGATCTTGGAGAGGAAGTCCTTGGCCCGGTCGGTCCGGGGGGCGGTGAAGAACTCGTCGGGGGTGTTCTCCTCGACGATCTGCCCCTCGGCCATGAACACCACACGGTTGGCCGCGCGCCGCGCGAAGCCCATCTCGTGGGTGACGACCATCATCGTCATGCCGTCGCGAGCGAGGCCGACCATGACGTCGAGCACCTCCTGGACCATCTCCGGGTCCAGCGCCGAGGTCGGCTCGTCGAACAGGATCATCTTGGGCTCCATGGCCAGCGCGCGGGCGATGGCCACGCGCTGCTGCTGGCCTCCGGACAGCTGCGCCGGGTACTTCGACGCCTGGCTGCCGATGCCGACCCGCTCCAGCAGCTCCATGCCGCGCCGCTCGGCCTGCGCCCTGGCGACGCCCCGGACCCTGATCGGCCCCAGCGTGACGTTCTCCAGGATCGTCTTGTGGGCGAACAGGTTGAAGGACTGGAACACCATGCCGACCTCGGAGCGGAGCCTGGCCAGCGCCTTGCCCTCGGCGGGCAGGGGCTGCCCGTCGAATGTGATCGTCCCGCCGTCGACGGTCTCCAGCCGGTTGATCGCCCGGCACAACGTGGACTTGCCCCCGCCGGAGGGACCGATGACGACCAGCACCTCGCCGCGCGAGATCGTGAGGTTGATGTCACGCAGCACGTGGAGGCTGCCGAAGTGCTTGTTGACCCCTTCGAGCACGACAAGAGGAGTCGTGTCCCCGTTCTCCGTCATGAAGGACAACGTAATTCGGTAAAGGGCACCCGGGGCTAACCCTGCGGTACCGATCCGGTCACGACCTGCCCGAACATCCCCGCGCGGGGGCGAACCGTACATCATCACGGTCTCTGCGAGGTCGGAGGAGCGCCTACCCTTGTGTATTGAGATGACTGCCACCGTGGAGAGCGCCCGCACGTACGAGGTTCGTACCTACGGGTGCCAGATGAACGTGCACGACTCCGAGCGCCTGTCGGGCCTGCTGGAGGACGCGGGATACGTCCCCGCGGCCGAGGGGCGGACGGCCGACGTGGTCGTGTTCAACACCTGCGCCGTCCGGGAGAACGCCGACAACCGCCTCTACGGCAACCTCGGCCACCTGCGACCGGCGAAGACCGACAACCCCGGCATGCAGATCGCCGTGGGCGGCTGCCTGGCGCAGAAGGACCAGGGCGAGATCGTCCGCCGGGCGCCCTGGGTCGACGTGGTGTTCGGCACGCACAACATCGGCTCGCTGCCGGTCCTCCTGGAGCGGGCGCGGATCGCGCAGGAGGCCCAGGTCGAGATCAAGGAGTCCCTGGAGACCTTCCCGAGCACGCTGCCGACCAAGCGCGAGTCCGCCTACGCCGCCTGGGTCTCGGTCTCGGTCGGGTGCAACAACACCTGTACCTTCTGCATCGTGCCGTCGCTGCGCGGCAAGGAGAAGGACCGCCGTCCCGGAGACGTCCTGGCCGAGGTCCGGACCCTGGTCGGCCAGGGCGTCCTGGAGATCACCCTGCTGGGCCAGAACGTCAACACCTACGGCGTCGAGTTCGGCGACCGGCTCGCCTTCGGCAAGCTCCTGCGGGCCTGCGGCGAGGTCGAGGGCCTGGAGCGGGTCCGCTTCACCAGCCCGCACCCGGCGGCCTTCACCGACGACGTCATCGCGGCCATGGCCGAGACGCCCAACGTGATGCACCAGCTGCACATGCCGCTGCAGTCCGGCTCCGACCGGGTCCTGAAGGCGATGCGCCGCTCCTACCGGGCCGAGCGCTACCTCGGCATCATCGAGCGGGTCCGCGCGGCCATGCCGGACGCGGCCATCTCCACCGACATCATCGTGGGCTTCCCCGGCGAGACCGAGGAGGACTTCCAGGCCACGCTGGACGTGGTGCGGGAGTCGCGGTTCGCCAACGCCTTCACCTTCCAATACTCCATCCGGCCGGGCACGCCCGCCGCCACGATGGACGGGCAGGTCCCCAAGGAGGTCGTGCAGGAGCGCTACGACCGGCTGGTCGAGCTGCAGAACGAGATCTCCTGGGAGGAGAACAAGAAGCAGGTCGGCCGGACGCTCGAGGTGCTGGTGGCCGAGGGCGAGGGCCGCAAGGACGAGGCGACCCGCCGCCTGTCCGGCCGGGCCCCCGACAACCGCCTGGTGCACTTCGTCCCGGGGGACGAGGTCCCGCGCCCGGGCGACATGGTCGGCGTCGAGATCACCTACGCGGCGCCGCACCATCTGGTGGCCGACGGGCCCGCGCTGAGCCTCCGCCGGACCCGGGCGGGCGACGCCTGGCAGGCCCGCCAGGCCGCCCCCGCCGGCGCCTCCTCCGGGGTCATGCTGGGCATGCCGTCGATCGGCCGCCCCGCTCCCGCCGCGCAGGAGGCCCCGGGCTGCTCCCTCGGCTCCTGAGGCCGTACGGACCCGTCCCGCGGACGGTCCGCGACGGACCCCTGCAAAAGATGACAAGTCGTGATCATCATGTGATTGCGGCGCGAGCATTTCCCTGCTGTGGCTAGTGTGATTCGGCACCCTCGGAAGCCGTGGAGGTTTCCCCGAGAACCGCAGGGAGTTGTTGTCGAATGCACGTCCCCTCCACCCCCGACCGCCCCGAACAGCGCGAGGAAGCGGAGACCCTCGCCGGACCCGGCCGCGGATCCCGGCGCGGATCCGGCCGCGGACGGGCCCCGGCCCCCCAGGGGAAGCGCGGCCTGGCCATAGCCGCCGCCTCCGCCGCGGCCGTGCTCCTGGTGGGCGGTGTCGCCGCCTACACCTTCGTCTCCTCCGGTGACGAGGGCGCCTCCGTCTCGGTGCCGCAGTCGCCGGGAGCCGGACAGGACGAGCGGCAGGAGCCCGCCGGCGACGGCGGCGCGCCGGCCGGCGACGACCAGGAACGGAACGCCTCCGGGGGCTCGGAGGAGGACGCCTCCGGTGATTCGTCCGGCGGGTCCGATGGCTCCTCCGGCGGCTCCGACGATTCCTCCGCCGGGTCGGCGGGGTCCGCGGGGTCGGGCTCCGGCGGGTCCACCGGGTCGGGCTCCGGTGGGGACTCCGGCACCTCGCGCGCCAAGCCCTCCACCTCCGCCTCCACCCCGGCCAGGGACAAGCAGAGCGGCACGCCGTCCCAGCAGGGCGAGGAGAGCTACACCGATCCGCGCTCCGACGGCGCCCCCGGGTTCGTCGCCCCGCAGGGGCCCACGGGCTGAGCCGCCGCGGGGGCCGCCGGGCGG
>NZ_CDRNDK010000052.1:0-24607 GCF_977012225.1 Planomonospora algeriensis
GTGCACGGAGGCGGGCCGGTGGTCCTGGCGGCGTATAAAGCACCGGACCCCGCGCGCCCGGGCCCAGGCCGGAGGCCGGAAACCACCGGGCATCAACTGCGACGGCCGCCAGGACCACCGGCCCGCCGCAGTGCGAACCGACGCCGACCACGACGAAAGGGCCTGCGGAAAGGGACCCGGTCAGGGTCAGGACAGGGCGTCGAAGCCCGCGCGCAGGTGTTTGAGGCGGTCCGTCAGGTCGGACAGGGAGCCGGTCAGGGCGGGGTCGTCGGTCTTGCGGGCGGCCTCGCGGACCCGGGTGAGTCCTTCCTCGACGGCGGTGAGGCGGCGGGAGAGCTCGGGGAGCACGGCGGCCTGGTCACCCTCCCGGCCCGCGGGGAGCTCGTCGTTGAGCCGATCGCGGAGCATGGAGGCCTGCTCGGCCAGGCGGCGGTTCATGTTGTAGAGCTCGACGAACACCGCCACCTTGGCCCGGAGCACCCACGGGTCGAACGGCTTGGTGAGGTAGTCGACCGCCCCGGCGGCGTAGCTGCGGAAGGCATAGTCCGGGGCGCTGTCCACCACGGTCAGGAAGATGATCGGAATGTTCCGGGTGCGCTCCCGCCGCTTGATGTGGGAGGCGGTCTCGAACCCGTCCATGCCGGGCATCCGGACGTCCAGCAGGATCAGTGCGAACTCCGTGCTGAGCAGCGCCTTGAGCGCCTCCTCACCCGACTTGGCCCGGACCGGGACCAGGTCGAGGGAGCTGAGGATGGCCTCGAGGGCGATCAGGTTCTCCTCCCGGTCGTCGACCAGAAGGATCTTGGCGCGGTCCGCCATCGATCACGCACCTTCACGGGGGTCGTCGGCCGGGCGCCGCGGGTGAGCCAGCCGCGTAGGCGCTCCAGCAGGCGGTCGACGTCAACGGGCTTGGGGATGTAGTCGGAGGCGCCGGACGCGATGCTCTTCTCCCGGTCCCCCTGCATGACCTTAGCGGTAAGCGCGATGATCGGCAGGTCGGCGAACTGCGGCATCCGGCGGATCGCCGACGTGGTCGCCCAGCCGTCCATCTCCGGCATCATGATGTCCATCAGGACCAGGGCGACGTCCTCGTTGCGCTCCAGCTGCTCGATGCCCTCCCGGCCGTTCTCGGCGTAGACCACCGTGGAGCCGTACCGCTCCAGCACGCTGGTCAGCGCGAAGACGTTGCGGATGTCGTCGTCCACGATGAGGATCTTGGCGTCGGCGAGCGGATCCTCACCGCCCGTCCACACCGGCCCGTCCACCGGCGGGTAGTCGGGGACGGACAGGCTCTCGGCCATCGGAACCTCCGGCGGCTCGGCGGCCCGCTCCAGCTCGCCCGGGATGACCATCGGCGGCTGCTGGACGGCGCTCGGCGTCGCGGCCCCGCCGTCACGCGAGGCCAGCGGGCCCGCGTAGGCGGGCGGGAGGTACAGGGTGAAGGTGCTGCCCCGGCCCACCTCGCTCACCACGTGGATCTCACCGCCGAGCAGCCGGGCGATCTCCCGGCAGATGGACAGGCCCAGGCCGGTCCCGCCGTACTTGCGGCTGGTGGTGCCGTCGGCCTGCCGGAACGCCTCGAAGATGACCTCCAGTTTGTCGGCGGCGATGCCGATGCCGGTGTCCACGACCTCGAAGGCCAGGATGCCGTCGACGCCGCGCAGCGTCTCGTCCACGAAGGCGATGCCGCGCGGGGCGTGCAGCACGCGGAGCCGTACCTCGCCCTTGGGGGTGAACTTGATCGCGTTGGAGAGCAGGTTGCGCAGCACCTGCTGGAGGCGCTGCTCGTCGGTGCGGAGCTCCTGCGGGACCGACGGCTCCACCTCGACCGCGAACGACAGGCCCTTGTCCTGGGCCAGCGGGGTGAAGGTGGCCTCGAAGTAGTCGACGAGCTTGGGCAGTGAGATCTGCTGCGGGTGGATGTCCATCCGCCCGGCCTCGACCTTGGACAGGTCGAGGATGTCGTTGATGAGCTGGAGCAGCGCGGACCCGGCCCCGTGGATGGTCTTGGCGAACTCCACCTGCTGGGGTGTGAGGTTGCCCTCGGCGTTCTCGGTGAGCAGCTTGGCCAGCACCAGCAGGCTGTTCAGCGGGGTGCGCAGCTCGTGGGACATGTTGGCCAGGAACTCGGACTTGTAGCGGGAGGAGACCGCGAGCTGCTCGGCGCGCTCCTCCAGCGTGCGGCGGGCCTGCTCGATCTGGAAGTTCTGGATCTCGATGGCCCGGTTCTGCTTGGCGAGCAGCGCGGCCTTGTCCTCCAGCTCGGCGTTGGAACGGCGCAGCTCCTCCTGCTGGCGCTGGAGCTCGTCGGAGCGCTCCCGCAGCTCGGTGGTGAGGCGCTGGGACTCGGTGAGCAGGTCCTCGGTCCGGGAGTTGGCGATGATGGTGTTCATCGTGACGCCGATGGTCTCCACGAGCTGGATCAGGAAGTCGTGGTGGACCTCGCTGAACTCGTAGAGCGAGGCGAGTTCCAGCACGCCGAGCACCTGGTTCTCGAACAGGACCGGCAGCACCACGATCTGCGCGGGCGTCGAGCCGCCGAGGCCGCTGTCCACGGTGAGGTAGCGGTCCGGGACGTTGCGCAGGATGATCCGCTTGCCCTCCAGCGCGGCCTGGCCGACGATCCCCTCGCCGGTGGCGAAGCGCTGCCGGGGCCCGGAGCCCGGGCGGGTGCCGTACCCGGCGATGAGGTGCAGGTCGTGGTCGCCGGTGGGCTCGGCGAGGTAGAAGGCGCCGTACTGGGCGGAGACCAGCGGGGTCAGCTCGCTCATGATGAGCTTGGCGACCTCCATGAGGTCGCGGTGGCCCTGCATGAGCCGGGAGATCCGGGCCAGGTTGGACTTGAGCCAGTCCTGCTCCTGGTTGGCGGTCGTGGTGGAGCGCAGCACGGACACCATCGTGTTGATGTTGTCCTTCAGCTCGCCGATCTCGCCCTCGGCGTCGACGGTGATCGAACGCGTCAGGTCGCCCTGGGCGACGGCGGTGGTGACCTCGGCGATCGCGCGGACCTGGGTGGTGAGGCGGCCGGCGAGGTCGTTCACGCTCTCGGTGAGGCGCTTCCAGATGCCCTCGGCGCCCTCCACCTGGGCCTGGACGCCGAGGTTGCCCTCGGAGCCGACCTCGCGGGCCACCCGGGTGACCTCGGAGGCGAAGGACGACAGCTGGTCGACCATGGTGTTGATGGTGGTCTTGAGGGCGAGGATCTCGCCCTGGGCGTTGACGTCGATCTTGCGGGTCAGGTCTCCGTTGGCGACGGCGGTGGTGACCTCGGCGATGTTGCGCACCTGGTAGGTCAGGTTGTTGGCCATCGAGTTGACGTTGTCGGTGAGGTCCTTCCAGACGCCGGAGACGCCGCGGACGCGGGCCTGGCCGCCGAGCTGGCCCTCGGTGCCGACCTCGCGGGCGACGCGGGTGACCTCGTCGGCGAACATCGACAGCTGGTCGACCATGGTGTTGAGGGTGTCCTTGAGCTGGAGGATCTCACCCTGCGCGTCGGCGGTGATCTTCTTCGACAGGTTGCCCTGGGCGACGGCGGTGGAGACCGCGGCGATCTGGCGGACCTGCGTGGTCAGGTTGTTCGCCATGACGTTGACGTTGTCGGTGAGGTCCTTCCAGGTGCCGGAGACGCCCTGCACCTGCGCCTGGCCGCCCAGCCGGCCCTCGGAGCCGACCTCGCGGGCCACCCGGGTGACCTCGGAGGCGAAGGACGACAGCTGGTCGACCATGGTGTTGATGGTGGTCTTGAGGGCGAGGATCTCGCCCTGGGCGTTGACGTCGATCTTGCGGGTCAGGTCTCCGTTGGCGACGGCGGTGGTGACCTCGGCGATGTTGCGCACCTGGTAGGTCAGGTTGTTGGCCATCGAGTTGACGTTGTCGGTGAGGTCCTTCCAGACGCCGGAGACGCCGCGGACGCGGGCCTGGCCGCCGAGCTGGCCCTCGGTGCCGACCTCGCGGGCGACGCGGGTGACCTCGTCGGCGAACATCGACAGCTGGTCGACCATGGTGTTGAGGGTGTCCTTGAGCTGGAGGATCTCACCCTGCGCGTCGGCGGTGATCTTCTTCGACAGGTCGCCCTGGGCGACGGCCGTGGAGACCGCGGCGATGGCCCGGACCTGCGTGGTCAGGTTGCCCGCCATGACGTTGACGTTGTCGGTGAGGTCCTTCCAGACGCCGGAGACGCCCCGCACCTGCGCCTGGCCGCCGAGCTGGCCCTCGGTGCCGACCTCGCGGGCCACCCGGGTGACCTCCTCGGCGAAGGCGGAGAGCTGGTCGACCATGGTGTTCACGGTGTTCTTCAGTTCGAGCATCTCGCCGACCGCGTCGACGGTGACCTTCCGGCTCAGGTCTCCCCTGGCGACCGCGGTGGTGACCAGCGCGATGTCGCGGACCTGGGCCGAGACGCGGGTCGACATGGCGTTCACCGCCTCGGTCAGGTCGCGCCAGCTGCCCGACATGCCCCGGAGCTGGGCCTGGCCGCCCAGCCGGCCCTCGGTGCCGACCTCGCGGGCCACCTGCGTCACCTCGGAGGTGAACAGGGACAGCTGGTCCACCATGCCGTTGATCGCCTTGCCGAGGCGCCGCACCTCGCCCCGGGCGCTCCGGTCCAGGTCGATCCGGCGGGACAGGTCGCCCTTGGCCACGGCGTCGATCACGTCGGCGGCCCCGCTGACCGGACTGGACAGGGCCTCGATGAGGTCGTTGACCGAGTGCACGCTCTCGGCCCAGGCGCCCACGCCGGGCCCCGGGGTCAGCCGCTCGCCGAAGCGGCCCTCCTTGACCACCTCGCGGCGGACCCGCATCAGTTCGTTGGCCAGGTGCTCGCGGCGGTCGGCGACCTCGTTGAGCAGCAGCCGGATCTCGCTGAGGATCCCGTCCGGGGCGTACGGCACGCGGCGGCGGAAGTCACCGTCGCGCCAGGCGAAGAGCGTCTCCAGGAGCGGTCGCAGGTCGGACTCGCTGTAACGCCGCTCCTCGGCGTCCGGCATCGTGTCGGCCGTGGTCATGAGACCTCCTTGAGTCCCGAGGGGGGCGGCCTCAGGTCATCCCAGTCTGTCACGATGCACAAGCCCCGGTCCCGCCTTCGTTTTACCCCACGTAACCATGGAGTGTGGTAATCAGAGAACAATGACCACTGCTCCGCGCGCGCTCCTGGCCGCGTCCTTCACCCCGGGAGGCGCCGCCGTCTCCGAGGTCAGGCGGTTCACCCGGGAGGTGATGACCGCCTGGGCGGCCGCGCCCGTCCTGGCCATGGCCGAGCAGCTCTCCGGAGAGCTGGCCGCGCAGGTCGCCGACGTGCCGTTCGAGGTCGTGTGGACCCACCTCGGCGACCGGGTGCAGGTGGAGGTGCGGCAGAAGAGCGCCTCGGAGACGCACCCCGGCGCCCCCGACGTGCCGGTGGAGGAGTGGGGCGTCACCTTCGGCGCGGAGCACCGCACCCACTGGGCCCGGCTGCCGCTGCCCGGCTCCCACGACCAGGTGACCACGGAGTGGGCCGAGGAGGAATCCGGCCGGGGGCCGATCTGGCTGCGCTTCCTGGCCGACGCCAGCGACCTGCTGGCCGGGACGCTCGACCCGGACATGGTGCCCGCGATCATCGCGCAGATCGCGGTGCCCCGGCTGGCGACCTGGTGCGCGGTCTTCACCTGGACCGACGGCGGCGGGCCGCAGCGCCCGGCCTACCTGTGGCACGCCGACGAGGGGCGCATCGACGAACTGCGCGAGGTGCTGGCCGGCAGCCGCGTCCCCGAGGACGGCGGTTCCACGCAGCTCGGCGACTCCCACGTGCTGACCGTCCCGCTCCTGGCGCGGGGACGCTCGCTCGGCGCGATGTGCCTGGGCCGCCCCGACCGCTTCGCCGACGACGTCATGCAGTACGCCGAGGACATCGGCCGCCGCGCCGCCCTCGCCCTGGACAACTCCCTGCTCTACGCCCAGCAGGCCGCGGCCAACCGGGCGCTGCAGCGCAGCCTGCTCCCGCCCGACGACCCCGGTGAGATCCCCGGACTCGACCACGCGGTGGTCTACGAGCCCGCGGGGGAGACCAACGAGGTCGGCGGCGACTTCTACGACCTGTTCGCGGCCGGGGACGGGTCCTGGCGGTTCGCGGTCGGCGACGTCTGCGGGACCGGCCCGGTGGCCGCCGCGGTCACCGGCCTGGCCCGCCACACGCTGCGCCTGCTCGCCCGCGAGGGGTACGGCGTGGCCGCCGTCCTGGGCCGCCTCAACCAGGCGATCCTGGAGGAGGGCGACCGGGCCCGGTTCCTCACCCTGCTCCACGGGGAGATCAGGCCGGTGCCGACCGGCCTGGAGCTGCGGCTGGTCTCCGCCGGGCACCCCGAGGCGCTGCGGCTCAAGCCCGGCGGCGTCGTGGAGCCGGTGGTGACCTCCCAGTCGCTGCTGGGCGTCTTCCCCGAGGTGGACTTCGAGGCGGACCTGGTCCACCTCGACCACGGCGACGTGCTGCTCGCGGTGACCGACGGGGTGACCGAGCGGCGTCAGGGCGAGCGGCTGCTCGACGACGACGGGGGCCTGGCCAAGCTGCTCGCCGAGTGCGCGGGTCTGTCCGCGGGGGCCGTGGCGGCGCGGATCCGCCGGGCGGTGCAGGAGTTCACCACCGAGCCGAGCGCGGACGACATGGCGATCGTGGTCCTGCGCGCCCGCTGAGAGCGGGCCGTCCGCACCCTCCGGTCCCGGGACCCGGCCGTCCGGAGCCTCCTGTCCCGGGGCCCGTCCGGCAGCCCGGTCGGGCGTCCGTTCGGGAGGCCGGGAGGTCGGGAGGTCAGGCGTCCGTCTTCACGTGCCTGCGGACGAAGTCCAGCTGGGCGGCCATCTGGGCGATGCGCTCGGCGACGACCAGCGAGCCGTGGCCCGCGCCGTACCGGTAGACCTCGTGCTCGTGCCCGCGCACGGCGAGCCGGGCCACGTAGGCCTCGATCTGGCGGATCGGGCAGCGCGGGTCGTTCTCGCCGGCCAGGATCAGCAGCGGCGCCTCGACCCGGTCGACGTAGGTGACGGGCGAGCAGTGCGCGTAGCGCTCCGGCTGCTCGGCGGGCGAGCCGCCGAGCAGCGCGCGGTGGTAGGCCCGGAGTGACTCGGGCTCGTCCTCGTAGGCCGCCAGGTGGTCGGCGATCGGCACCGTCGCGACGCCCGCCGACCACGTCTTCGGCTGCGTCCCCAGGCCGAGCAGCGTGAGGTAACCGCCCCAGGAGGCCCCGGCCAGCACCAGGCGGTCCGGGTCGGCCAGGCCGCGCGCCACCATCGCCTCGCGCACGGCGGTAACGTCGGCCAGCTCGATGTGGCCGACGTCGCCCGCCAGCGCGTCCCGCCAGGCGGAGCCGTACCCGGTGGAGCCCCGGTAGTTGACCCGCACGACCGCGAAGCCGAAGTCCACCCAGGCCGCCACCTGGGGGAGGAAGGAGTCGTCGTCCTGCGAGGTGGGGCCGCCGTGCAGGAGGAAGACGGTCGGGTACGGCCCGGCGCCGCGCTCGGGCCGGGAGACCAGGGCGTGCACGCGCCCGCCGGGTCCGTCCACGTCCACGTCCTCGACCGGGACGGAGGGCGGGGAGGACGGCCCGCCGTGGTTCATCACCACCTGGCCGTTGCTGGAGCGGATCACCGGCGGGTGGGCGCCGCTGGACCAGGAGTACTCCACCGAGCCGTCGGGGCGGGGCGCGGCGGCGTCGATCACGCCGTGCTCGGTCTCGATCGGGTTCAGCACGCCGCCGGCCAGGTCGTAGCGGTGCAGGTGGGTGCGGCCGCGGTTGGCCCGGACGACGAGCAGGGAACGGCCGTCGCCGTACCAGTCGGCGGTGATCTCGCCGGGGTCGGGCAGCCAGATCTCCCGCTGCTCGCCGCTCACCGGGTCCCAGACCAGCGGCTCCCGGCGGCCCCGGCGCTCGTGCAGGGCGAGCAGCCGCCGGTCGCCGGAGACGGGCGCGAAGCGCAGGCCGACGACGCCCTTGCCGGGGCCGTCGCCCAGTTCGCCGACCGTCTCGCCGGACTGCCGCAGCACCCGCAGCGAGGGATGCCTGGTGTCGCCGTGCTCGCTGTGATTGATCGCGATCAGCGAGCCGTCCAGGGAGACCGCGGCCACGGAGGCGGCCTCGGCGTGCTCGTAGACCACCCGGGCGGGGGAGCCGGGCCGTACGACGTAGACGGTGAAGCCCTCACCGGGCTGGGCCAGGCCGATCACCGCGTCGCCCGTCGCGGCCAGGGCGATCCCGGCGGGGTGGCCGGGACCGAGGTCGACCGGCTCGTCGGGACCGCCGGTGAAGGGCTGGCGCATCCAGCCGCCCCACTCGTCGCCGTCGGTGTCGGCGAACCACCAGATCCACTGGCCGGTGGGGTCGACGGTGCCGTGCGAGGTGCCCTTGGGGCGCGCGGTGACCTGGCGCGCGACGCCCTCCGCGCGGTCCCAGGCGTAGACCTCCCAGGAGCCGGAGGCGTTGCTGCGGTACACGGCGCGGGCGGGGGCATGGCGCGCCCAGACGGGCAGTGTCACACGTGGCGCCCGGAACCTGGCCTGCCAGCGTTCCTCCGCCTTCATATGGGGTTGTCCCTCCGTCAAGGCATCGGCTCGCGCGGATGTCGGCGCGGCCCCACCGGGTTGCCGTCCAGTATGTAGCCTCCCGCAGTAGTTTGCCTGGTGAATGTGTGTAATTCCGGACTAAATGCCACTTTAGTTACATGTGATATGAAGGTGGCTGTCAAGTAATGGTCTTGATCATGAGTGTGGCTTAAAGGTAGAAATATGAAAAGAAGCGGTCACCGTACTTGTATCCGGTAGTTCCGCGATTTCCCTCCGCATGGCTTCCGCGTCGACGTGCCAGGCGCTCGGACCCATGCCCACCACCGCCTCGACGTCGGCGCGGCGCAGCCGCATGGGGAACTCGTGGACGATCCGGCCGGCCGCGGCGAACCGGCCGCCGAGGCTCTCGGCCGTCCGGCGCTCCTTGGACTCGTCCACCGAGAGCAGGCCCAGCCGCTCCACCAGCGGCTCCAGGTGCCGGGCGGTGGGGGTCACCACGACGAGCACGCCGCCGGGGCGCAGGACCCGCGCGAACTCCGCGCCGTTGCGCGGGGCGAAGACGTTGAGGAGCACGTCCACCGCGCCGCTCGCGACCGGCAGCGGCCGCCACACGTCGGCCACCACCGCGCCCAGCCGGGGATGGGCCCGCGCGGCCCGCCGGACGGCGTGCTTGGAGACGTCCAGCGCGATCCCGGCGGCGCCGGGCAGCCGGTCCAGCACCCGGGCCAGGTAGTACCCCGTCCCCGCTCCCGCGTCCGCGACCACCGCCCCCGGATCCGCCGTACGGCAGGCGTCCGCGACCGCCTCGGCGAGCGGATCGAAATGCCCCGCCCCGAGGAAGGCGTCCCTGGCCGCCACCATGGCCGGGCTGTCGGCCGTCCCGGGGACCTGCGAGCCGGTCAGCAGGCTGACGTATCCCTGCCGGGCGACGTCGAACGCGTGCCCGGCCGGGCAGCGCAGCACCCGCTCCCCGAGGGCCATCCGGTCCCCGCAGACCGGGCAGACGAGATGTTCCACGATGTCGGCCAGCATGACCCCATCATCCCGCTCCCGACGGCACGGCCGGTCCCGGCGCTCCCCGGGGCGAACCCGGTCCGGTTCCCCGCGCTCCGGGACGATCCGCTCCGGGGGCGAGGTCCCCTCCTCTCGTGGGCGGCCCTCTGCTCCGGAGCGGCCCCGTAATGACACATCCACCTCGTTTTCCCGAAAAGGCGGAATGTCACCTCATGCCCCTACGATGGCCCGCCGTACCAGTGAGCCGATCTCGATCCGCGCCGGGAAGGCACGGGGACGGATTCCGGAAGGAGTGGTCGTGGCCGGAGGCCCCGTGGCCGTCCCCGTCAGGAGGACGGCGTGGTTCCAATGGGCCGCCGCCTTCGCCTTCGCGGTGGCGCCGACCGCCTACTGGATGTCTCTCGGCCCCGACTCCTACAGCTACGGCTACGTCGTCTACGGCGACCCGGCCAGATGCGTGGGCAACGCGTTCATGGACGACCACGGCCACGGGATCCTCCAGGTCGTCTACGCGGTGCCCTTCTTCGATTTCGGCGGCTCGCCGTTCATGGCGGGGGCCCTCGCGGCGTGGCTGGCCGGGAACCGGCAGGGCCTGCCGGGGATCGGCCGGGCCGCCGCCCGCGTCGTCGCCGCCGTGATCGCGCTGGTCGCCTTCCTCCCCCTCCTGCCGCTGGGGGTGGACGCCGTGATGGACGCCGCGCTGGGCTCCAACTGCCTGGACATGTGGGGCGGCCCTCTCATCGTCTCCACCAGCCTCGTGCCGGGCCTGACCACCCCCGTCTCCCTGTGGCTCATGCTGCGCGCCGCACGGCCGCCGCACGCCCGGCGCTCCCGGGCGGTCCGGGCCGCGCTGAGCCTGCTCGTGCTCCTCCCGGCGTACTTCCTGCCGGCTGCGGACACCGCGCCCGGCCGGATCTCCGGGAACGAGGTCTGCGGCGGCTTCGCCGCGATGGAGAGCCTGAAAGGCGAGGCGAGGTTCCTCTGCGAGGCGCGCGGCGGCCCGTGGGACCAGGGCGGGCTCTCCGAATTCGACGGCATGCCCGACGAGCAGGTGCTCGTCTACGGCCGTCGCCTCTGCGCCGAGGTGGCGAGGACCGGTCAGGACGTCTATCACTCCGCCCCGGCGTACGAGGCGGTGGGTCTACCGTACAGCGTGAGCCTGGCCCAGGCGCTCGAGGCGATCTGCCCGCAGGCGGTCGGAGTCCGCGAGGCCAGGGAGGAGCAGGAGCGCCTGGCCGAGGAGCGGGAGCGGCAGAAGCTCGAGCGCAGGTGCGCGGCCCACCCTCCGCACCGCCCCCGGATCCGCCCGGTACGGCGGGCGCGGGGGACCGTCGAGACCGACTACCACGCGCTCGTCGCCCACGAGGAGGACGAGCTGGAGCTGATCGAGTCCGGTCCGCTCTGGGTGGAGGGCCTCGTCGGGGCCGAACCCGGGCTCCTGCAGATCACGGTCGCCGAGGAGTTCTCGACGGTGTGCGTCACGGTCGAGGTGTACGACCGCAGGCCCCCGCTGGAGCGGCGCGGCTGGGACGAGGTGAGGGAGATCGGCTACCGGAGCACCCGGGGGCGGCTGGAGTTCGTCGACTTCTACGGCGGCAAGCGGCTCGGCGACCTCACGGCCGGCGGGAAGGGCGACTACCGGGTCCGCGTCCACGTGCGCGGCGGCGAGGAGGCCGAGGAGAACCGGGAGGCGGGCGCCGTCGAGCGGTTCCTCGTGATGGTCTATCCGGTCGATAGGTGACAAGTGGTGTGCAAGAGGGTTTCAAGCGGCGGCCGGTACACATGTGACCCATGAGGAAGAGAACTGTCATCGGTGCCGGTCTGTTCGCGCTCGTGCTCGCCGGGGGGTCGGCCGGAACGGCGAACGCCGCCGCGGCCCCCGTCCACCACTGGGGTCCCGTGCAGTCCGCGTCCGGTCACGGCGGGTACGCCAAGGCCGACGTCTGGCTGAGCGACTTCGACTCCGAGCGGTTCGTCGTCTCCGGCACCCTCTACGACCGCGACCGGCACAGCGGCCACTGCGGCTACGTCCGCGCCCGGTTCCACTACGTCAGCGGCGGCACCGGCTGGTCGCAGGTCCGCTATACCTGCGCTTCGAAGGGCGCGGCCTTCAAGCTGTCGTCGGACGGCGAGGTCGACCGGGTGGACGTGCGGGTCTGCCTGGTCAGCTACAGGACCAACGCGATCTTCAGGTGCCACACCGACGCGATCAAGGCCTCGACCGTCGCCGGCTGGCCGCAGTAGACGGGCGCCGCCCGTGCCCCCGGGGCCGCCGCCGCGCCCTGGAGTCCCGGGGTGCGGCCGTGGTCCCGGGTGCGGCCGTGACGGAACCGTCGCCGCGCCCCGTTAGAGTCGCTCGGCGTGACACGACGATCATGGATGCTCTGGGTCGCCGCACTGCTGTGGGCGGCGGTTCCGGTCGTCTACCCGTGGGTCCGGGAACTGCTGACCCGGATGGGGCCGTACAGGGATGACGGGGAGGCCTACGGGGACTCGGTCATCTACGGGATGGTCCGCCTCTATTCCGGCGGCGACCTCCTGGCCCCCGCCGGGTGGGTGAACCGGTACGTCCACGACAGTCCCGCGCTCGCCCTCGGCGCCGCGCCGTACGTGCTGTTCGGCCTCGGGGTATGCCTGCTCGCCGCCCGGCTGGGCAGGCCGGGGACGGGCCGGACGGTCGCCGGGCTCCTGGCCGCGGTCCTGTCCCTGGTGTACGCCCTGCGTCCACTGCTCTTCCTGGTGTACGCCGCCACGGGGCACACGGAGCCCTGGGGGCCGTTGTGGTCGCTCTCCTCCTGGATCGGTGGAGACCTGCATCAGCTCGTCGCGGCCGTCCTGATGGTGTTCGCGCTCCGCGGGCGGCGAACCGCACGGCGGCGCGGCCGGATCCTGCGGACGCCCCTGACCGTTCCGGCCGTGCTGGCGGTCGTCCTGCTGCCCACCGGGGATGTACCTCCGGGGAGGGTCACCGTGCCGGACTGCTCCTTCTCCCCGGACGAGATCCGGGACCCGCCGTCCGGCTGGGACCTGTTCATGTGCGGGGCGCGCGAGTACCGGGGCGACGGACCCCTCCTCGCGATGCCCGACCGCGAGCTGGTCGCCAACGCCCGCCACCTGTGCGAGGCGGTCACCCGGCACGGCGGCGACATCCGTGCGGCCGGGGTGCGGGCGGCGGCCGACGAGATGACCCGGCCCATCCTGGACCTGCTGTATCCGGTCTGTCCCGCCGTACGGGAGGCGGAGGAGGCGGTGTGGACCGAGGCCGGACGGGGCGCCGCCTGCGACGGGCTGCCGCCGCATCGCCCCCGGATCGCACCGGTGGAGCGCGGCTCCACGGACGCCGGGATGGAATCCACCCTCCTCCTGCACGAGAGGATCCTGTCGAAGGAGCCGCCCTCCCTGGACGAGGCCCGCGCGGAGGCGGGAGAGAACGGGGTGGTGGGAGCGACCACCGGAACGGTCGTCGTCACCGCCGTGCGCGGGCGGGCAACCGTCTGCCTGAGAGGTGAGGCGTACGGCAGGCGTCCTCCGGTGGAGACCGGAGGCTGGGACCGGGTCGTGGAGGTCGGCTACCTGAGCCCACTCGGCGATCTGCGTTTCGTGGACGGTGAGCCGCTTCTGCCCCGGCTCACCTCCGACGGCCCCGGCCGCTACCGCGTCCGCGTGTACGTCCGGCGAGGAGCGGCGGATGTGGACCGCGGGAAGCCGGGTGTCCCCGGGGAGATCCTGGTCATGGTCTATCCAGGCGGGGAAGAGGAGCCGGTCGTATACCGGACGGACTGACCGAACCGGTCACGGACATCGATTCTCCGCTTCCATCGCCACGGGCCTGCCCCGGAGGTCAAGGCCGTCCTCGTGGAGCTCGGGGCCACGAGTTGCGGTCCCAGTCCGGAGGGACGGCGCGGGTCTACGTGGTCAGGGACGTGGACGCCGACGAGGTGGTGGGGCGAGGCGGGTGACCGAGGTGGTGGAACGGCGCGTCGATGCGGTAGAAGGGACCGATCGTCCGCACGCGGCCTGGCCGGCGGTGCGTCACACCCGCTGCCACCGTAACACCGGCAGCCCTTTCCCGGAAAGGAGACCGGATGCCGCACCAGCCCATGACCGTCGCAGGTGTCGAGGTGTTCCCGCTGTGCGACGCCGTCGGCCCGATGGGGGAGACGATCCGGCGGCCGCTGCCGGAGATGTTCCCCGGCGGCTGCCACCACGACGGGGAGTGGATCCTGCACTTCCACTGCTACCTGCTGCGCGACGCGGCGGGCCGTACCGTCCTGGTCGACACCGGCATCGGGCCGCAGGACGGGCCCGCGGCGAGCTGGGCCCCGGTCCCGGGGACGCTGGCGGCCGAGCTCGCCCGGGTGGGGACCGCGCCGGAGGAGGTGGACACCGTGGTCATCACGCACCTGCACAGCGACCATGCCGGCGGGGCGGTGGCGGACGGGGTGCCGGTCTTCCCGAACGCCGGGTACGTGCTCCAGCGCGCCGAGATCGCCGCGGCCTCCGAGGCGGTCCTCGACCACGTGGTCCGGCCGCTGGGCGACCGGGTCCGGGTGGTCGACGGGGACGCGGACCTGTCCTCCGGCCTCCGGGTGCTCCACACGCCGGGCCACACCCCCGGCCACCAGATCGTCCGGGTGGGCGGACTGACCCTCACCGGCGACCTGGTGCTGCATCCCGTCCAGCTCGCCGACCCCGGGGTGCCCTACCTCTACGACGACGATCCGGAACTCGCCGCGCGGACCCGCGCCGAGGTGCTGGGCCGGGTCAGAGCGGAGGGCGGGCTCATCGCCACCGCCCACTTCGCGGAGCCCTTCACCTCTCTGTCCTGACCGCCGCCGTCTTGGACGGCTCTGTCCTGGACGGCTCTGCCCCGGAGGCCGCCGTCGCCGGCTCCATGAGCGGCGGCGTCCCGGGAGGGACGGCCCTCCCAGACGATCAAGTCCGAAGTCCGGTCAGCGAGGGATCACGGCATGAACGAAAAACCCACCACCGGAACCCTGCACCACGTCGAGATATGGGTTCCTGACCTCCAGCGCGCCGTCATCAGCTGGCAGTGGCTGCTGCAGGCGCTCGGATACGCCATCTTCCAGGACTGGAGCGAGGGGCGCAGCTGGCGGCTGGGGTCCACCTACCTGGTCCTGGAGCAGTCACCCGCGCTCAGCGCCGACCGGCACGACCGCTGCCGCCCTGGACTGAACCACCTGGCCTTCCATGTGGAAAGCCGCTCCCTGGTCGATGCTCTGACCGAGCAGGCGCCCGCACACGGCTGGAGGCTGATGTTCCCCGATCGCCATCCGCATGCCGGCGGCGGACAGCACTACGCCGCCTATCTGGAGGACATGGACGGGTTCGAGGTTGAACTCGTCGCCACCGACATGACAGCAAAATCCTGAGAACCATGCTCTCAATCGATCCGCGACTCTTGACGATTGCTCGCCCGGAGAAGCGGACAATGACTGGCCGCTACCCCTGCGAGTGCCGTCCCGTGCCGGATGACCGCAGCTCCAGGAAGGCTCAGAACACCGTGAACGCCTGCATGGCCACGCCCCGATCCGCATTCGACGCCGAGACCGGCCAGCGCGCCGGGCATGCGGACATCCTGCGCGAAACGCTCGATGACCGGAAGCCGGGCTGAAGGGGAGCGGCGTCACCGTGAGGCGAGTCCGAGGAGATCGTGGGTGAAACCGATGACCGTGCTCGACACCCGAGCGCTCAACCGCGCGACGCTGGCCCGGCAGCTGCTGCTCGATCGCGCTGACATGCCGGTGCGTGCCGCCGTCGCCGAGGAGGGGTGGTCACTGGCGTCGTTCCTGTCCGACGGCGACAGCGACCGTGTACGGATCGACGCGTCTCTCCCCTGAGCTCCAGCCACCGGTAGTCCGCTGAATCGAGGCGAAGCGTAGAGATACAGGCCGTGGCGTGCGGTGACGGCGTTGATCGGAGCGTGCGGTCCATCCAGTGGAGGCACTCATCGCCTACGGCCTGACCGGACTCAATCGTCTAGGAGGAGCGGGCGGCGAGCAGGCGGCGGGTGATCGTCCGGTAACGGAGCACCTGCACCGCGCCGAGCAGCCAGAACGGATACTGCACGGCGAACGCCCAGCGGAAGGCGTCGAGCCCGGTCCCGCCGTGCAGGTCGAGGGCGACGCCGACGAGGGCGATCACCGACATGGAGGCGACGAAGCCGCCGCCGTTCACGATGCCGCTCGCCGCGCCGATCCGGTCGGCCGGGTTGAAGGTCCTGGCGTAGTCGAAACCGATCATCGAGCCGGGGCCGTTGGCGGAGAGCGCCACCACGAGTACGGCGAGCAGCCAGAGCGGGGCCCGTCCCGGCCAGGCCAGCACCGCGGTCCACGCCCCGGCGGTGGTGCCGATCACGGTGAGGACCAGCCAGGAGCGGTGGAACGGGAACCGTCCGGCGAGGTAGCCGAGCACCGGTCCGCAGGCCATGCCGCACAGGGTCAGCGCGGACAGCAGCACGCCCGCGGTGGACGGGTCCAGCCCCTGTGCCTGGACCAGGAACGGATATCCCCACAGCAGCAGGAAGGCGGCGGCCGAGCACTGGGTGGCCGCGTGCGTCCACATGCCCAGGCGGGTGCCGGGTTCGGCCCAGGCCGCCCGCAGCCCCGGCGCCTGCCCGGCCGCCCCGTCGGGGCGGGAGTCGCGCAGGACCGCCAGGAGCAGGACCGCGGCCGCCACGCCGAGCCCGGCCGCGCCCAGGAAGGTGGGCGTCCAGCCGTACGCGTTCAGGGAGTGGATCAGCGGGACCGCGGAGGCGAGCGCGCCGAGCTGCCCGATGATGCCGGTGAGCTGGACCATCACCGGGTTGCGGTGGGCCGGGAAGTGGAGGTTGACCAGGCGGATCACGCTGATGAACGTCATCGCGTCGCCGCAGCCGATCAGCGCCCGCCCGGCGGCGCCCGGGAGCAGGCCGGACGAGAAGGCGAAGACGAGCTCGCCGCAGGTCATCACCGCGGCCCCGATGACCAGCATGCGCTTGGACCCGAGGCGGTCGACCATGACGCCGACGGGCACCTGCATCCCCGCGTAGAACAGGAGCTGCAGCATGGCGAGCAGGGAGAGCCCGGCCGCGCCGATCCCCAGCCGGGCGGCGGCCTCCAGGCTCGCGACGCCGAGGGACTGGCGGTGGAAGACGGCGATGACGTAGGCGATGACGCCGGTGACCCAGAAGAGCATCGCTTTGGATCGTGGCGTCATGACCCGAATATTACTTTTGCGAACTTTATGGTCTGGCTGGGGGTCGCCTCGGGCGGCACCGGTGGGTACATTCGGAGGAGGCGCGGTCCCGCGCCCGACCCCCTTCACCGGTGCTCACGCCGCCGGCTCGCGGGGGTAGAGGGGACCCTGGAGTTCTCGGGACGCCGGTTGCACGTGCCCCAGATCCGGCGGCGGGGCGGGGACTTCTCGGTCAGTGCGAGCAAGACCGTCGCCGTCCCGGCCGAGCGGGTCACCGAGGCGTTCACCGACGAGGCCCTGCGGGCCCGGTGGCTGCCGGACGCCCCCTTCGGGGTGCGGACCGCGCGGCCCGGCCGCTCCGTCACCGCCGACTGGGAGGGCCGGGCCGCCGTCACGGTGCATCTCGTGGCGAAGGGTCCGGATCGGACCCAGCTCAGCCTCCAGCACGGCAAGCTCCCCGATGCCGGGTCGGCCGCCGCGATGAAGGCCTACTGGCGCGAGCGCGTGGCCGTGCTGAAGCAGGTCCTCGAAGGCTGAGGCCAGGCCCTCGGGGGCCTGGGGCTCGACGGCCGGGGCGGGTCCTCGGGGGCCTGGAACTCGGCGGCCGCAGCGGGTCCTCGAAGGCTGGGGCTCGGCGGTCGGAGCGGGTTCCCGGCGGCCGGTGTCAAGACCGCCGGGGATAGCGGATCAGGAGGCCCGCGTGGACGTCCTGGTCCCCGGCGGCGTAGGTGTGCGGGACGTCGGAGCGCCAGGAGACGTGCTCGCGGCCGGCGAGCAGGGGCGCGTCGGCCGGTCCGGCGCGCAGCGTCCCGGTGAAGACGGTGAGGTGCTCGGTGACGCCCTCCGGGTGGGCGGGCGAGGTCTGCGACGAGCCGCCGGCACGACGAGCCGGTAGAGCTCGTAGGTGGCGCCCTCCTCCTCGAAGACCTCCAGCAGCACGCCCTGCACGGCCGCGCCGTGGGCGACGGGACCGGTGCCGACGGCGGCGGCCAGGGGGACGCCCAACTGGGCGGTGACCGCCCACAGGGTCTCCAGGGTCGGGTTGCGGGTGCCGTTCTCCAGGCCGGAGAGCGTCGCCTTGCCGATCCCGGCGCGCCGGGCGAGTTCCGAGAGGGACAGGCCGCGCTCCTCCCGCAGCCCGCGGATCCGCCGCCCGACGTCCGGCATGTCGGTCGTGGGGGTGTCCGCCCTGGGCTGGGGGTTTGGTGCGTCGGACCTCATAGGGCTATCGTGCAGCATGACGGCCGTTCCGTTTACGGAACAAGCTGGGGGTCGTCGACCGAACACGCCGAAGGCGTCGCGGGAGCGCCCCCGGGGACGCCGCGGGGACGTGAGGGGACGACGATGAACCGCCTGCTGCAGCCCGTGCTGGCCGGGGTGGTGACCGCCCTGGTCGGCTTCGCCAGCTCCTTCGCCGTCGTCCTGGCCGGGCTCCGGGCGATGGGCGCCGACCAGGCCCAGGCGGCCTCCGGCCTGCTCGCGCTCTGCGTCGCCGCCGGCGCCACCGCGATCTGGTTCGGCCTGCGGCTGCGCATCCCGGTCAGCGTCGCCTGGTCCACGCCGGGCGCGGCGCTGCTGGTCTCCACCGGCGCGGTCGAGGGCGGGTTCCCGGCGGCGGTCGGCGCGTTCGCCGTCTGCGGGGTGCTGCTCACCGTCGCGGGCCTCTTCCCTCCCCTCGGCCGCTGGATCGCCTCCATCCCGGCCCCGATCGCCGGCGCGATGCTGGCCGGAGTTCTGCTGAACCTGTGCGTCGCACCGGTCCGGGCGCTCGCCGAGGTGCCCGCGGTGGCCGCTCCCGTGGTGCTGACCTGGGCGCTGCTGAGCCGGTTCGCGCGGATCTGGGCGGTGCCGGGGGCCCTGCTGGCCGCCGTCGCGGCCATCGCGCTGACCGGTCCGGGCCTGGGCGCGGTGGACGCGCGCCCGGTGGTCGAGCTGACCGCGCCGTCCTGGAGCGCCCCGGCGATGGTCGGCGTCGCGCTCCCGCTGTTCCTGGTCACCATGGCCGCGCAGAACGTGCCGGGCATGGCGGTCCTCGCCGGGTACGGCTACCGCCCGCCGCTGCGCACCGTCCTGGCCGGCACCGGTACGGCGAGCGCCCTGGCGGCCCCCTTCGGCGGGCACGCGGTGAACCTGGCCGCGATCACCGCGGCCCTGGCCGCCGGACCCGACGCGGGCCCCGACACCGGCCGCCGGTGGATCGCCTCCGTCACGGCCGGGATCTCGATGATCGTCCTGGGCGTCGGGGCCGGGCTGGCGACGGCCCTCGTCCTGCTCTCCCCGCCGGTGCTCGTCGAGGCCGTCGCCGGGCTCGCCCTGCTCGGTGCGCTCGCCTCCGCGATCACCGCGGCCGTCGCCGAACCCGATCGGTCCAGGCCGCGGTGGTCACCTTCGCGGTCACCGCGTCGGGGCTGACGCTGCTCGGGGTGGGCGCGGCCTTCTGGGGCCTGGTCGCGGGCGGGCTGATGACCCTGCTGCACCACCGCCGGACGGCTCCCGGAGCCGCGCCCGAGGAGCCGTCCGAGGAGCCGTCCGAGGAGCCGCGCGCGGAGCCGTCCGAGGAGGTCAGCCGACGGTGACCGGCAGGTGCCGATCCGAGCGGTCGGCGTCACCGGTCCCGTGCTCCGGCTCGTCTTCCGGCTCGTGCTCCAGCGCGGGCAGCCAGTTCAGCCAGCGCGGCAGGTACCAGTTCGCGTCGCCGAGCAGCTTCATCGTCGCGGGCAGCAGCACCGCCCGGACGATCGTGGCGTCGATCAGGATGGCCGCGGCCAGGCCGATGCCCATCTCCTTGAAGCT
This sequence comes from Planomonospora algeriensis, assembly GCF_977012225.1. Classification (NCBI taxonomy): domain Bacteria; kingdom Bacillati; phylum Actinomycetota; class Actinomycetes; order Streptosporangiales; family Streptosporangiaceae; genus Planomonospora; species Planomonospora algeriensis. Next base: position 19,532 of record NZ_CDRNDK010000052.1, read on the forward strand.
GAGCATCGACATCGTGCCGAAGATGGCGAACACGCCGACCATGATGAACGCCGCGCTGCTCACCACCCCCGCCGTCGTCCTGATCCCGTGGGTCACCGCCTGCTCGGTGGACATGCCCCGGTCGAACGCCTCGCGGATCCGGCTCAGGATGAACACGTGGTAGTCCATCGAGAGCCCGAAGAGGATCACGAACAGGAACAGCGGCAGCCAGCTCACGATCGAGCCGGTGGACTCGAAGTTCAGCAGGTCCTCGCCCCAGCCGTACTGGAAGACGACGACCAGCACGCCGTAGGCCGCGGCCACCGAGAGCAGGTTCAGCACGATGGCCGTCACCGCCGCGACCAGCGACCGGAAGGACGCCAGCAGCAGCAGGAACGCCAGCAGCAGGACGAAGGCGAAGACCAGCGGCACGGTACGGCCGAGCTGGGCGTTGAAGTCCATCACCCCGGCCACGGCGCCGTAGACGTACGCCTCGGCGACCAGCCCGACGGTCTCGGGGACGACCCGCTCCCGCAGCGTGCGCACCGCCTGCTCGGAGACCTCGTCGGACGTGCCGGAACCCACCAGGCCGATGGAGACCGTGGCCACCGTCCCGTCCGGGTTGACGTCGACGCCGAAGGGCTCGACGGCCTCACCGGTGGCGAAGGCGCGCTCCTTGAAGCGCTGGATCTCCTTCTGCACCTCGGGCGCGGTCACGTCGCCGGCCTTCAGCACGACGACGGCGGGCGCCTTGCCGCTGGGGAAGGCGGCGTCGATGCGGCGCAGCGTGTCGACGACCGGGTAGTCGCCCTGCAGGTCCGCCAGGCCCGCCTCACCGGTGCGCAGGTCGAACGCCGGGACCGAGAGGCCGACCAGGACGGCTCCGGCCAGCAGCACCGAGACGACCGGGCGGCGCAGCACCCCGGTGAGGATCGTGTTCCAGACGCGCCCGCCGCCCTCGCGCCCGCCGAGCCTGCGCCGCCAGGTGCGGCCGGTGACCTTGCGGACCGCGCCGTGCACGACCCGGGATTCGATCCTGTCCCCGATCAGGGAGAGGATCGCCGGGAGCACGGTGACCGAGCCGATCATCGCGGTCAGGACCACCAGGATCGTGCCCTGGGCGAAGCCCATGAAGACGCCGTTGCCGGTCAGGAACATGCCGGCCATGGCGACGATCACGGTGACACCGGAGATGAGCACCGCCCGCCCCGAGGTCGCCGCGGCGATCTCCAGCGCCCGCTCCCGGCCCCGGCCCTTGGCCCGCTCCTCGCGCTCCCGGCGGATGTAGAACAGCGAGTAGTCCACGCCGACGGCCAGGCCGATCAGCAGCATGAGGTTGGTGGTGGCCGAGTCGATGTGCAGGAGCTGGCTGGTCAGCGCGAGCAGGCCGACCGAGCCGAGGTAGGCGGTGAACGCCACGACCAGCGGGACCACGGCGGCCAGCAGCGCGCCGAAGGCGGCGAGCAGGATGCCGAAGGTCAGCGGGACCGACAGCAGCTCCGCGCGGACCAGGTCGTCGGCGAGCGCGTCACCGATCATCAGACCGGAGCTCGCGTCGCCCGCCTGGTCGATCCGCAGGTCCGGATGGGCCTTCTGGACCTCCGCCACGGCGTCGATCACGGGCTTCACCCGGTCCTTGGCCGTCGCGCCCTCGCCCTTCATGTCGAACATCACCAGCGCCGAGCGCCCGTCGGCGCTGACCGGCGCGGGAGCCTCGGGGTCGTACGGCGTGCGCACGTTCTCCACCCGGCCGGTGGCGAGCACCGCCTCCCTGACGTCCCCGGCCGCCTGGCGGAAGTCGGCCGGAGCCCCGGATCCGCGGGCCTGGATCAGCACGCTCTCCCCGGCGGCGTCCGGGAATCCGGCCGCGTCCAGCACCATCGCGGCCTTGCGGGACTCCCCGTTGTCGTCCTCCCAGGGCTTCATCGCCTGCGTCCCGACGGCGTTGCCCACCAGGGTCGCCGTCACCACGAATCCCACCCAGATCAACAATGCGGCCCATCGATGGCGCGCACTCCATCCGCCTATCGACGCGGCCATGTTCCTACGGCGTGCCATCCCGGCTCCCCTTGCTCGTTCTCTTCCGAGATCGAACCTAGGAGCGGGAAAGGGGCCGGGCATCGGCCGCACAGACCGTCTCCGGGGTCGTCCTGCATGGGTAGGAGGGCCGGGCGGGTCCACCCTCAGAGCTAGGGGACAACTCCGGGCAGGAGACGGGAAAGATCAGGGTCCGGAGGGTCGGGGCCTCGGGGGCGCACGGCCGGACAGGGCCTCGGGCCGCACGGTCGGTCGGGGTCTCGGGGCGGCACGGAGGGTCGGGGTCTCGGGGTCGCACGGACGACTCCGCCGGTACGGGGCGCGGAGCCGTACCGGCGGAGTCGTCTACCGGCGTCTACCGGTGGTGCGAGGTGCGCTGGTGGCGGCCGGCGACCAGCTGATCGTTGGACTGGCCGGACTGGCGGGGCACGTCGACCCTCGGGTGAGGGGCCGTGGGCTCGTCCCGGTCGTCGACGCCGTCACGGTCGCGGTCCCGGCTCACGGGCGGAGCGGCGGGGGCGGCCGGAGCGGCGGCGGGGTCGGGAGTCTGGTGGAGCTTGCGCTCCAGCTCACGCTTCTCCTCCTCCAGACGGGCGACGCGGTCACGCGCCTCCATCCGGGAGTCGCGCAGCCGGCGGCGGCGCGCGGCGGCGTGGCGCATGCCGGCGAGCATCAGCGCGACGCCGAGCAGCAGGACGGCGCCGGTGACGACCCCGGCGAAGAAGAACTCCAGCTGCGAGAGCTGGAACGTGCGGTCGAAGACCGTGAACGACGCGGTGGCGGTGGATGTGGCGGCCTCGTCCCAGGAGACCGCGATCACGGCCGCACCCGCGAGCACGATCAGGAGAAGTCCCAGCACTATCATCGTGACCTCATCTCGGCTGCGGATGTTGCGGAGTCTCTGCTGCCCGGAGCGTGCCGGATTATTCGCCCTCCTTCCCCGATCCACCGAAGGTCCGCGGAAGGCCTCGGCCTTCGGCCGGCCGGATGCCGATGATTTTCCGGCTGGCTAGGCTGGCGTGGTGGACCGCACCCGCCTGTACCGTGACGGCGTCCTGGTGAGGGAGGACTTCCCGATCGACGACGTGTCGGAGTGCGTCGCCGAGGCCGGTGCCGTCGTGTGGTTCGACCTCTGCTCCCCCACGGCCGCGGACCTGGCGAAGATCAGCGAGGAGCTCGGCCTGCACGAGCTGGCCGTCGAGGACGCGCTCCACGACCGTCAGCGTCCGAAGCTCGACACCTACGACAGCCACCTGTTCATCACCGTCTACGCGGCGCGACTGGTGGAGCGGCGGGTGGAGCTCACCGAGCTGTCGGTCTTCGTGACGGAGAACGCCCTGGTCACGGTGCGGGACAACGCCGGCTTCGACATCGAGGGTGTGCTCCGGCGCTGGGACGCCAACCCCGCCCTGGCCAGGTACGGCGTGGCCTACCTGCTGCACGGACTGCTCGACCACATCGTGGACGGCTACTTCGAGGTGCTGCAGCCGCTGGACGACCTGATCGAGGAGCTGGAGGACGAGCTCTTCGACGAGGTGAACGGCGACCTGCGCGTCCGCCACCGTCAGACGTTCGAGCTCCGCAAGACCCTGGTGCAGTTCCGGCGGATGGCGATGCCGATGCGGGAGGTCGTCGGGACCCTGCTCCGCCGGGGCCCCGAGACGGTCGACCCGGTGCTGGTCCCGTACTACCAGGACGTCTACGACCACATCCTGCGCGCGGCCGAGTGGACCGACTCCCTGCGGGAGCTGGTGGGCAACGTCCGTGAGGCCCACCAGAACCAGCAGGGCTTCAAGCTCAACGAGATCATGAAGAAGGTCACCAGCTGGGCCGCCATCATCGCGGTGCCCACGCTGATCACCGGTTTCTACGGGCAGAACGTGCCCTACCCCGGCTCGGGCGAGCCGCTGGGCTTCTGGTTCTCGACGGCCCTGATCGTCACGGGCACGGTCCTGCTCTACCGGGCGTTCCGGAGACGCGACTGGCTCTGACGGTCTGCCGGGCGCTCCGGTGCGACCGGAGCCGGTGGCCTCTTGCGGCCGGGACCGTGTCGGTGGAACCGATTCAGGGAATCGGTGAAGTGCCGGTCGGCGGACGGTCTTCGGAGGGCATGGGTGAGCACGCGGGGGGTGGTCACCGCCGTCCTGGTCGCCGCGGTGATGTTCGCGGCGGTGACGCGGCAGGAGACCGGGGCGGCGACCGCGCCCTCCGGCGGCGCGTTGCGGGCCGCGCCCCTGCAGAACCCCGACGGAGTCAGGCCCGGCCTGGAACCCGTCACCGGAGGCGACGGGATCAGGGCGGTGCGGCTGATCAAGCGGCTGAGGACCGCGCCGATGGGGTCGAAGGCCGGTTACTCGCGGGCCCGGTTCGGGGAGAACTGGGCCGACACCGCCGCGGGCGTGCCGTACGCGCGCAACGGCTGCCGGACCCGCGACGACCTGCTCGCCCGTGACGGCGAGAACGTCCGCTACCGCAGGGGGTCGCGGTGCGAGGTGGTCGGACTGGACCTGCGCGACCCCTACACCGGCAGGACCATCCGCTGGAGCAAACGCCGCGCGGACGAGATCCAGGTCGACCACGTCGTCCCGCTCTCCTACGAGTGGCGGATGGGCGCCTCACGCTGGTCCAGGGCCAAGCGCGAGCGGATCGCCAACGACCCGCTCAACCTCATGCCCGTGTACGGCGACGCCAACGAGGCCAAGGGCGGTTCCGGCCCGGCCGCCTGGCTCCCGCCCCGGCGCAGGGTCCGCTGCGCCTACGTCGTACGGTTCGCCCAGGTCGCCCTGAAGTACGGCCTCCCGGTGACGCGGGCCGACAAGGCCGCCATGCTCGCCCAGTGCCGCTGAGCGCGGATCAGAAGCGCCGGAGGATCGACTGCTTGGCCTGGGCGAACTCCTCGTCGGTGAGCACGCCGTCCCGGCGGAGGTCACCCAGCTCACGCAGCCGCCGCAGGAGCGCGTCGTGGTCGTCCGGCCGCTCACCCCCGCTCCCGGCCTCCTCCGCCGGACCTCCCCCGATTCCGGCGGCGGCCTCCGCGGCGGGGGGCGGCCTGCTCCACGG
>NZ_CDRNDK010000053.1:0-24413 GCF_977012225.1 Planomonospora algeriensis
GGCGCCCCCCGAGGCCGAGGCCGCTCCGGCCGCCGACGCCGAGGCCGCCCCCGAGGCTGAGGCCGCCCCCGAGGCCGCTCCGGCCGCTGAGAACGACGCCGAGGCTGAGGCCGCTCCGGCCGCCGACGCCGAGCAGGCCTAGTTCCTCCTCGTACGGCGCAGCCGTACGACTCGCAAGGCTCTCTCCGGGTGGGCGCGCCCGTCACGGGACGCCCACCCGATCCACCCAGCCTGATCTCATGCCGACTCACTGAGATCAGTGACGACTCCCACGAGGAAAAGACAATGGCTTCCGTGAACATGGCCGACGTCAAGCGGCTTCGTGAGCTGACCGCGGCCGGCATGATGGACTGCAAGAAGGCTCTGGAGGAGTCCGAGGGCGACTTCGACCGCGCCGTCGAGCTCCTGCGCCTCAAGGGTGCCAAGGACGTCGGCAAGCGCGAGGCGCGCACCGCCTCCAACGGCCTGGTCGCCCTGAAGCAGGACGGCGACTCCGTCGCCGCGCTGCTGGAGCTCAACTGCGAGACCGACTTCGTGGCCAAGGGCGAGCGTTTCCAGGAGGTCGCGGCGCAGGTCGTCGAGCACGTCCTGGCGACCAAGCCGGCCGACGTCCCCACCCTGCTCGAGTCGCAGCTCAACGGCAAGACCGTCAAGGAGCTGCTCGACGAGACCAACGCCGCGCTCGGTGAGAAGATCGAGGTCCGGCGCTTCGCGGTCCTCGAGGGCGGCTACGTCGGTGCCTACATGCACCGGACCGACCCGCAGCTCCCGCCGACGGTCGGCGTCCTCGTGCAGCTCGACACCGCCAACGCCCAGGTCGCCAAGGACATCGCGCAGCACGCCGCCGCGATGGCGCCGAAGTACCTCAGCTCCGAGCAGGTCCCCGCGGACGTCATCGAGAAGGAGCGCGCGCTCTTCGAGGAGATGACCCGCGAGGAGGGCAAGCCCGAGGCCGCCATCGGCAAGATCGTCGACGGCCGCGTCAACGGCTGGTACAAGGACTTCACGCTGCTCCAGCAGGCCTTCGTGAAGGACAACAAGAAGTCCATCCAGAAGTTCGCCGAGGAGAACGGCGTCAAGGTCGAGGCCTTCGTCCGCTTCAAGGTGGGCCAGGCTTAGGCTTAGCCCAGCTTCTCTCAGCAGAACACCCCTACGAGGAGGCCGCCGTCGTGCAGGAGAATCCAGAACCCGCTGCGTCGGCGGTTTCGTCGTATGCGGGCACGCTTCGCTGGAAGCGCGTCATGCTGAAGCTGTCCGGCGAGGCCTTCGCCGGCAGTGAGCCGATGGGCATCGATCCGGTCGTGGTCGGCCACCTGGCCGACTCGATCGCGGAAGCGGTCCGCGGGGGCGTGCAGGTCGCGGTCGTGGTCGGCGGGGGCAACATGTTCCGCGGCGCGGCCCTGTCCGCGGGCGGCATGGACCGCGCCCGGGCCGACTACATGGGCATGCTCAGCACCGTCATCAACTGCCTGGCGCTCCAGGACTTCCTGGAGAAGCGGGGCATCGAGACCCGCGTCCAGACGGCGATCACCATGCAGCAGGTGGCGGAGCCCTTCCTGCCGCGCCGCGCCATCCGCCACCTCGAGAAGGGGCGGGTGGTGATCTTCGGCGCGGGACTGGGCTCGCCGTTCTTCTCCACGGACACCTGCGCGGCCCAGCGCGCGCTGGAGATCGGCGCCCAGGCGCTGCTCAAGGGCACCCAGGTGGACGGCGTCTACGACGCCGACCCCCGGAAGAACCCCGACGCCGTCAGGTTCGATCATCTCGAATATGGTGAGGTGCTGACCCGCGGCCTCGGCGTCATGGACGCCACCGCCATCAGCCTCTGCATGGACAACGGCCTGCCGATCGTCGTCTTCGACCTCATGGGAGAGGGCAACATCCTGCGGGCGGTGCACGGTGAGAAGATCGGCACACTGGTGAGTCCGGCAGGGAAATAGGAAGCGAACCTGACGAGCGAGCGGAGCGGTACGCGACGGAGGAGCGGCCCGCGAAGCGCGTGAGGAGGGCGAGCGACCAGGAGACGGGGAGCGAGCCCGACGGAGCGAGCGGAGCGGTACGCGGCACGGGCCCGCCGGAGGTGATCCTCCGGTGGGCGGCGGCCCGCGAAGCGAGTGAGGAACGGTGAGTGACCCAGAAGACTAGGGAGCCGCTGTGATCGACGAAACCCTCCTCGAAGCCGAGGAAAAGATGGACAAGGCCATTGCGGTGGCGAAGGACGACTTCGCCGGCATCCGCACGGGCCGCGTCACCCCGTCGATGTTCAACAAGATCAGCGCTGAGTACTACGGGACGATCACTCCCATTCAGCAGCTGGCCTCGTTCCACGTCCCCGAGGCTCGCATGGTCATCATCCAGCCCTACGACAAGGGTTCGATGGCCGCGATCGAGCGTGCGATCCGGGACTCCGACCTGGGCGTCAACCCGGGCAACGACGGCAACGTCATCCGGGTGGCCTTCCCCGAGCTGTCGGAGGAGCGCCGCAAGGAGTACATCAAGGTGGCCCGGACCAAGGCCGAGCAGTCCAAGGTCTCGGTGCGCAACATCCGCCGCCATGCCAAGGAGGCCCTCGACAAGCTGGTCAAGGACGGCGAGGCCGGCGAGGACGAGGTGCGTCGTGCGGAGAAGGAGCTCGACGACCTGACCCAGAAGCATGTCGCCAAGATCGACGAGCTGCTCAAGCACAAGGAAGCCGAGCTGCTCGAAGTCTGAGCCCGATCCTTGTCCTGCGCGGGCACTCCGCGCGGGACAAGGATTTTGTGTATGTGTGTATGAGAGTGGGACCCCTTGGAATCTGCGGCGGGCGGTAGCCGTACCGGCCGGAATCTCCCCGCCGCGGTCGCGGTCGGGGCCGGTCTGGGAGCGGCGGTCATCCTCTCCCTCTACTACGTCGAGGAGCTCTTCCTCGCCTTGGTGCTCGTGGCGGTGGGCGCCGGGGTGGTGGAGCTGGTCCGGTCGCTGGCGACCAGGGACATCCGCGTCCCGGTGGTCCCGGTGCTGGCCGCGCTGGCCGCGATGCTCGCCGGGGGCTACTGGGGCGGGCCGGTCTGGCTCGTCGGCGTCTTCGCTGCGGCCCTGCTGGTCCTGATGATCTGGCGGATGTTCGCCGGGACCGAGGGCTACGTCCGCGACACCGCCGCGACGGTCCTGGTCACCGCCTACCCGGCGCTGCTCGCCGGGTTCGTGGCGCTGCTGCTCGCCCAGGACCAGGGGCCGGACCGGGTGGTGGTCTTCATCGCCACCACCGTCGCCAGCGACATCGGCGGCTACTTCGCCGGAGTGCTCTTCGGCCGGCACAAGATGTCCCCGGTGATCAGTCCGAAGAAGACCTGGGAGGGCTTCGCCGGGTCGGCTCTGGCCTGCATGGCCGTCGGCGGCTGGCTGACGGCGTGGCTGCTGGAGGCCGAGGTCTGGAAGGGCGTGCTGATCGGTGCGGTCGTCGTGGTCGCCGCCACGCTCGGCGACCTGGTCGAATCGGTGATCAAGCGGGATCTCGGGATCAAGGACATGAGCAGCGTGCTGCCCGGCCACGGCGGGATGATGGACCGCCTCGACTCCCTCGTCGCCGCGCTCATCCCGGTCTGGGCGCTGCTCACCCTGCTGGTCTGAACGCCTGCCGCCCCGGCGCCGCTCATCCTGCCGGCCCGTCGGCAGGAGCCGGTCGGCCCGTCGGCAGGAGCCGGTCGGCCCGTCCGCAGGAGCCGGTCAGCCCGTCCGCAGGAGCCGGTCGGCCGAGAGCCGGGGCGCCAGCGCCCGGTAGCCGTCCGACGCCGTCAGCCGGAGCTCGCCCGCGGTGACCGGGAGCAGCCAGAGCCAGCGCACCGCGTCCCCGCCGAAGGTGAAACCCGACAGATCGGGTAGGCCGGGCAGTCGGGAGAGCAGGACGACACCGCTGTAGTCCGGGCCCAGCGGGAACGTCTCCGGGCGGTGGTACCAGTGGGCGGTGTGCCCGTCACCGAGCCAGGTCACCGAGTGCCACGGGTACTGGCCCAGCCAGACCAGCAGCCGGGCGGCCTCCCGGGGGTCCCCGCGGGTGGCGGTGGCGAGCTCGATCCTGGCGTAGGCGTCGGGCCGGTCGAGGTACCGCTCGACCGAGGGCATGCGCTGGCAGCTCATGCCGACGGTGGACAGGATCGTGTGCCCGCGGTCCCGCTCCGGCGGACGCTCGGTGATGCCCACGGCGGGCAGCCGCCCGCCGCCCGCGTCCCAGAACCGGCCCGCCGATCCGACGACCCGGTCCAGGTGGCCCATCACGAACTGCTGGAACGAGGCCCAGGCGCCGTCACCCGCGCGCCACTCCCAGTAGGACCGGGCCGCCGCCAGGCGCGGCGCCAGCTCGTCACGGGCGTCCGCCAGCGACCAGGCGAACGGCGTCTCACCGATCATGTCGCGCGCGTACCCCGGCATGCCCCCGCGGATGTCCGCCCAGCCCGGAATGACCGCGAGGAGCTCGTCGTTCTCGTAGAGGGCGACGCCGTCGCCCTCCTCGAACCAGAGAGGCCGGAGGGATCCCAGCGGCGCTCTGCCCGAGGGGTGCCGGGTGTTCGCCCGGGGCGCCACGGGAGGCAGCCCGGCGTCCAGGCGGACCGGATCGGCCGAGGGCGGGGCGGGCACGTGGTTGGCCAGCCAGACCGCTCCGTGCACGGTGCCGCCGGACGCGCACAGGTAAGCTACCGAGGACATCTCATCGCGCTCGACCACCAGGGTCCGGCTCCCGTAGGGATTGACGTCGGTGAGCACGACCTCGACGCCGTCTCCCCTCGTCTCTGAGGGGCGGAATGTCGCCATACCTCCGGACTCTAGATCAAGGCCGAGCACCGCTTCGAGTATTCGCGCAACCGTCGAGAGAAGGCATTGGACGTGTCGACCACCAGCCCGACCGGGACCCCCGCCCCCGGCCAGCTCACCTTCGTGGCGCCCCGCCGGGCCAAGCCCGCGCGCCACCTGGCCGACCTGACCATGGCCGAGCGCCGGGCCGCGGTCGCCGAGCTGGGTGAGAAGCCGTTCCGCGCCGACCAGCTCTCGCGGCACTACTTCGACCGGCTCAACGGCGACCCGGCGACGATGACCGACCTGCCCGCCGCGGCGCGTGAGAAGCTCGGCACCGCCCTGTTCCCGCAGCTGCTGACGCCGGTCCGGGAGATCACCTGCGACGGCGGCACCACCCGCAAGACGCTGTGGCGGCTGTTCGACGGCGCGCTGGTCGAGTCCGTGCTCATGCGCTACAGCGACCGCACCACGATGTGCGTCTCCTCGCAGGCGGGCTGCGGCATGAACTGCCCGTTCTGCGCCACCGGACAGGCGGGCCTGACCCGGAACATGTCGACCGCCGAGATCGTCGAGCAGGTCGTCGCCGGGGCGCGCGAGCTGGCCGGCGGCGAGGTCCCCGGCGGTCCCGGCCGGGTCGGCAACGTGGTCTTCATGGGCATGGGCGAGCCGCTGGCCAACTACAAGGCCGTCATCGGCGCCGTCCGCCGGCTGGTCGAGCCCGCCCCCGAGGGCCTGGGCATCTCCGCCCGCGGCGTCACGGTCTCCACCGTCGGCCTGGTCCCCGCCATCGGCAAGCTCGCCGCCGAGGGGCTGCCGGTGACGCTGGCGGTCTCCCTGCACGCCCCCGACGACGAGCTCCGCGACACCCTGGTGCCGATCAACACCCGGTGGAAGGTCGCCGAGGTGCTCGACGCGGCCTGGGACTACGCCGCGAGGACCAAGCGCCGGGTCTCCATCGAGTACGCCCTGATCAAGGACATCAACGACCAGGAGTGGCGGGCCGACCTGCTCGGCAAGCTCATCAGGAACAAGCTCGTGCACGTGAACCTGATCCCGCTCAACCCCACCCCCGGCTCCAAGTGGACGGCCTCGCGGCCTGAGGACGAGCGGGCCTTCGTCCGCCGCCTGGAGTACCACGGGGTCCCGGTGACGGTCCGCGATACCCGCGGCCGCGAGATCGACGGCGCCTGCGGCCAGCTCGCCGCCGCCGAGTAGCCCCGCGCCGCCGGATCGTCTGCGGGGCAGACCGTCCTGAGGCATGATCGGTCTGGGGGGTTGCGGGTGGATGCGTCCGTCGCCTGCCTGCCGTACCGAGTCAGGACCGCACGACGCCGGGAGACGCACATGCCGGGACCGCGACCGCCGCGTCCGGACGATCCGGTCCGGCTGGGGGAGTACCGCCTGCTCGGCCGCCTGGGCGAGGGCGGGCAGGGGGTCGTGCACCTCGGGGAGTCGCCCTCGGGGACGCGAGTCGCGATCAAGGTCCTGCACGCCCACGTCGCCGGTGATCCCGGCGTCCGCAGGCGGTTCCTGCGCGAGGTGGAGGCGGCCCGGCAGGTGCCCCCGTTCTGTACGGCGCGCGTCCTGGACGTCGGCACGACGGGTGACCAGCCGTACGTGGTGAGCGAGTTCATCGACGGGGAGTCGCTGGAGCAGCGGGTCGGCTCGCGCGGGCCGCTCGACCCGCGCGACCTCGAACGGCTCGCGATCGGCACGGCCACCGCCCTGGCGGCGATCCACCGCGCCGGGATCGTGCACCGCGACTTCAAGCCCGCCAACGTCCTGCTCGGCCCCGACGGGCCGCGGGTGGTCGACTTCGGCATCGCGCGCAGTACGGACCTGGCCACCGTGTCCGTCAGTGTGATGGGCACCCCGCCGTACATGTCGCCCGAGCAGCTCTCCGGAGGGTGGCTGGGGCCGCCCTCCGACCTGTTCAGCTGGGCCGGGACCATCCTGTTCGCCGGGACGGGCAGGACGCCGTTCGGCCGGGACATCGCCCTGGCGGCGCTGGTGTACCGGATCCTCCACCAGGAGTGCGACCTCACCGGTCTCCCGGAGGGCCTGCGGCCAGTGGTCGACCGGTGCCTGGCCAAGGCGCCCGAGCACCGGCCCGCGGCGGAGCAGGTCCTGCTGGCGCTGATCACCGGCGACGGGGCGGCACGCCCCGGTACGGCGATGCCCGCAGGGGACCTGCTGACCACGGCCATGGGACGCATGGGACAGCCGTCTCCGCACCCCGGGCCGTCTCCGCAGGCCGGGCCGGTTCCGCAACTCGGACCGCACCCCGGGCCGGTTCCGCACCCCGGACCGCAGGCCGGATCGTTCCCGACCGCGCCGTCCGGGGGCGCGTTCCCCGTGGCGCCGGCCACAGGCCCCTCCCGGGGAGCGGCGGCCCCGTCTCCGGGCGGGCTCTCCCGCCGGAGCCTGCTGATCGGCGGAGGGAGCGCGCTGGTCACCGGTGCGGTGACGGCGGCCGCGATCCTGCTCCCCCGCTACCTGAGGGAGGAGGCCGGGCCGGTCACCTCCTCGTCCGGGCCGAGCCCGGAGGCCGCGAGCACCCCGCAGCCGTCTCCCGGCGACCCCCTCGGCCTCGGTCTCCGCCGGGCCGACGCGTCCGCGGCCGCCGCCACCCCGACCCCGTCCCGGCTGGTCGCCTCGGGTCCGGGCGAGCCGCTGGTCCTGCGGAACGGCAACCTGGTGCAGGGACTCGCGATCTCCGCCGACGGCCGTACGGTGGCCGCCGGGTGCTGGGACGGCAAGGTCCGGCTGTGGGAGGTCCCCTCCGGAGAGATGACCGCCGAACTGGACGACCGGAAGTCCTACGTCCAGGGCGTGGCGCTGAGCCCGGACGGCCGGACCCTGGTCAGCGTCGGCGGGGTGCGCGACACCGAGGCGCACGTGTGGGACGTGGCCTCCGGGCGGCGCGTGTCGAAGTCCGTGGTCGGCGCCTTCTTCGCGGGCTTCAGCCCCGACGGGAAGCGGTTCGTCACCGGCAGCGGATTCGAGTGGGTCCGGCTCTGGCGCACCTCCGACCGCAGGCAGGAGGGCGCCTCCATGCGCCACGCCCAGCTGGTCGCCGATGCGGCGTTCAGCCCCGACGGACAGCTGCTGGCCACCGCCGGATGGGACCGCACGGTACGGCTGTGGCGCACCTCCGGCAAGGCCGCCGGGGTGCTGAACGGCCACAAGGACCAGGTCAACGCCGTCGTGTTCCTGGACGGCACCACCCTGGCGAGCGCGGGCTACGACAAGGTCGTCCGGGTCTGGGACGTGGCCTCCCGCAAGCCGGAGGGGCCGGTGTTCGAGGGGTCCGGTTCGACGGTCAACGGCCTGGCGCGCAGCCCCGACGGGACCGTCCTGGCCGCCGGGACCGACGAGCACGGCGTCTGGCTGTGGGACGTCGCCACCCGCCGGAGCCTGCGGCCTCCCCTGCCGACCGGCCAGGTCCACGCGGTGGCCTTCAGCGGCGACGGGCTCGTGCTGGCGGTGGCCGCCGGCAACGACGTGCTGCTGTACGACGTCGCCGGCCTGCGCGCCGCCTGACGATCCCGTCGGCACGGAAAGGCCGCGACGGCGGTGTCCGGGAGCGCCGCCCGTCCCGTGAGCGGTCGCCGGACGCGGGTCAGGACCGGGTACGGCGGAGCCGCACGTAGGCGAGGACGCCGGCGGCGGCCCAGAAGAGGGTCGCGGCCGTGACCGGGAGCAGGACCGTGTCGAGGGTCCCGGCGTTGGCGGCGCGCATCCACGGCATGATCGGCACCGCGAACCCGCCGGCCGGGGTGAGGCTGAGCAGCAGCAGGCCCAGGTAGCCGCCGAACAGCGCGAGCATCGAGGCCGCCGGAGAGGCCAGGACCGGCCTGCTGGTCAGCGCGCCCAGCGCGGTCCCGGCGCTCAGGCCGAGCAGGTGCAGCACGACGCCCCTGGCCAGGTCCCCGGAGGAGGGGAGGACCGCGAAACCGGCCAGCAGCGGCAGCGTGACGGCGATCGCGGCCAGGCCGACGTTGACGGCCAGCGCCGCGAGCAGCCCGGCGCGGACCTCCCGGCCGGGACCTCCGGCCGCCGTCATCGAGACCACCCGCTGGGCGGCGGGCTCGGTGTCGAGCAGCCCCCGGGCGGCCCAGGCGAAGACGACGATCAGCAGCCCGGCCGAGTCGGCGTAGGAGGCCAGCTGCTTTCCGTCGGGGACGGTCGTCGAGTAGAAGATCAGCATCATCGTGAACAGCGCGAGCACCGGCTGGAGCAGCCGGTGGGACCTGGCGTAGGCGGCCAGCTTGAACCGGGTGAGGGCGACGGTCACCGGGCGCTCCGGGGGGTGCGGGCGGTCGTGGGGGTCTCCGGCCTGCGGCGGAACCGCCTCCGCCGGACGCTCTGGGAGGCGCGGACGCTCGCGGGGGTCTCCTCCGGCCTGCGGCCGCCCTGCTCCCGCAGGGGGTCGCGGAGGATTCGGGCGCTCAGGAGACCCGCCGGGTGGTGTGGCCGTCGGCGCGGAGTTTCTGCTCGAGTTCGTCGGCCTCGGAGGCGTCCACGGTCACCTCGATGACCGCCCGGTGCGATCGCTGGCCGTCCCGCGCGGTGACCGTGCCGTCCGTGACCAGCCAATGGCCGGCGCCGGGGAAGTCCCGCAGCTGGTTCTGGTGGTCGCTGACCACGACCGAGCCGCCGTCGGCGGAGATCTCACCGATGATCACGGGGAGCTCGTCGCGGGTCTGCTCGTCGAGACCGGCGAAGGGCTCGTCGAGGATGAGCAGGCCGGGCGGGGCCAGCAGCGACTGGATCAGGCCGACCTTCTGCGCGCTGCCCTTGGACAGGTCGCCGAGCGGCCGGTCGAGCAGGTGCGTGGCGTTGAGCCGCTCGGCGAGCGCCGCACCGGAGGCGGGGGAGACGCGCCGGACCCTCGCCATGTGGGCGAGGTAGGCCGAGACGGTGAACGGCTGATCCACCGGGAACACCTCAGGGGCGTATCCGACGACGGCGGGCCGTTCGGCGACCGAACCGCGGGACGGCGGGACGATCCCGGCGAGCAGGCGCAGGAGCGTGGACTTGCCCGCCCCGTTGCGACCGGTGACCTCGACGACGGACCCGGGGCGCAGGGAGAGCCCGACGTCCCGCAGGATCCAGGGGCCCCGGCGGGAGTAGCGGAAGGACACGTCGGAAAGCCGCATAGGCCCGTCACCCTACCGCCGGGCCTCGCCTTACGGGGTCCTGTCCCGTCAGAATGGAGGACCATATGAGAACGCCGTATACAGGGATGGAAAGGACGCGGGGTTGAACCGCTTTCCACGGGTGCTGGGCGTGCGCTACGGCTATGACCCGGACCAGGTGGACGCGCTGATCCGCCGGATCGAGAGCACCCTCGGCAGGGGCGCGCCGACCGGCGACCCGATCACCGCCGACGAGATCCGCGGCTCCCGCTTCCGCGTGAAGCTCGGCGGTTACAACGAGACCGCGGTGGACTACGCGCTGGACGCCTTCATCGTGGCGGTGGAGACGCTCACGGCCGGTCGCCGCTCGGCGGCGGACCTGGCGGGAGCGGGCGACGGCCCGCGGGCCGGGACGGCGGCCGAACCGCCGGACGGACCGGAAACCGCTTCCGCCGTTCCCTCCGCTCAGGTCGTTTCGGTGGGGGACCCGTCTGCGGTGGAGAGCGTGCCCGCCGTTTCGGCGGAGGGCCCGTCTGCGGCGGACGTGCCGGCCGTTCCGTCTGTTCCGCCCGCTCGGCCTGTGGTGGAGGCGGAGGTCGTGACGGCTGCTTCGGCCGGGGACCCGTCCGAGGTGGGGGGCGTGCCCGCCGTACCGCCTGTGGTGGAGGCGGAGGTCGTGACGGCCGTTTCGGCGGGGGATCCGCCTGAGGTGGAGGTCGTGCCGGCCGCCGTCCGGCCGACCGTCCAGGACTCCGGGCAGGGCTCCGGGTCGGGCGGGGAGCAGAGGCCGGAACGGCGTCCGGGCGGCGAGGGGAACGGCGGGCCGCCCGCCCGGGGAGACGGGGACCCCGTCCTCTCCGGGGAGGAGGAGGCCGCCAGGATCGAGCGGGTCGCCTTCCGATCCGGACGGCTGGGCATGGGCTACGACGAGGAGGAGGTGGACCTCTTCCTCGACCGGGTCGCGGCCACGCTGCGCGGGACCACCGACCAGCCGGTCACCCCCGACGATGTGCGCGAGGCCAGGTTCAGCACCGTGGTCTTCCGGCCGGGATACGCGGTGAGCCAGGTGGACGACTTCCTGCACGACCTCGTCGACGTCGTCGAGCGCCACCTCGGCCGCTGAGCGGCGGGCGTCCGCGCGTGTCTCAGGAGACCCGTCCGAGGGTGCTCGGAGGACCGGTCGGCGGACGCCTTGGAAGCGCCCCGGGAGACCGCCCGCGGACGGCTTAGGAGACCGTCAGCGGGTACCCCAGGAGTAGGTCTGCTTGTGGAGCTTGAGATAGACGAAGGTCTCGGTCGCGCGGACGGTGGGGATGGCGCGGATCTTGCCGAGGATCTCCAGGAGGTGCTGGTCGCCCTCGCAGACCACCTCGACCATGATGTCGACCGACCCGGCGGTCAGCACGACGTAGTCGATCTCCTTGATGGCGGAGAGCTCGTCGGCCACCGTCTCCAGGTCGCCCTCGCACTTGATGCCGATCATGGCCTGCCGGGGGAAGCCGAGGGTCAGCGGGTCGGTCACCGCGACGATCTGCATGACGCCCGCGTCGAGCAGCCGCTGGACCCGCTGGCGGACCGCGGCCTCGGACAGGCCCACCGCCTTGCCGATCGCCGCGTACGGCTTGCGCCCGTCGCTCTGCAGCTGCTCGATGATCTGCTTGGAGATGTCGTCGAGCACGACGGGGCCGGGCCTGCCGTCGTGGTCGCGGCGGGCCTTCGGTGGCGTCGTCATGCGCGCTCCCTCGCGTCCGGAATGCGGGGTCGGATTGCGGACCGGATCGCCCGGCCGGATCACCGGACCGGATCGCCCGGCCGGATCACGGGGCCGCCGTCAGGTGGCGGCTTCGATGCGACATGTTGTCAGCTATCGGCTTTCTGTCAAGCGATTTCGTAGCAATTTGGTATCTTCGCAACGAAATCCCTTGTCGTGATATCCCTGCTCTGTAAGAGTCGCGACAACTCAGCCCCCTTCACAGGAGGTCAACGGTGACCACCCGTCTGCAGAACTACGTCAACGGTGAGTTCGTGGACGCCAAGAGCGGCCGATTCTCCGACGTCATCGATCCGTGCACCGGGGAGGCCTACCTCCAGGCGCCGGTCTCCGGGCCGGAGGACGTCGATCAAGCCTACGCCGCCGCGGCCGCCGCGTTCGAGTCGTGGAGCCAGACCACGCCGGGCGAGCGCGCGAACCTGCTGCTCAAGGTCGCCGACGCGATCGAGGCGCGGGCCGGGGAGCTGAACGAGGCCGAGTGCCGCAACACCGGCAAGCCCCGGGCCCGGATGGCCGAGGACGAGACCCCCGTGGCCGCCGACCACTTCCGCTTCTTCGCCGGCGCCGCGCGCACGCTGGAGGGGCCGACGGCCGGCGAGTTCCTCGCCGACCACACCTCCGTCATCCGGCACGAGCCGATCGGCGTCGTGGGCCAGGTCACCCCCTGGAACTACCCGATGATGATGGCCGTGTGGAAGATCGCCCCCGCGCTCGCGGCGGGCAACACCGTGGTGCTCAAGCCGTCCGACACCACCCCGGTCTCCACGGTCAAGCTGGCCGAGATCATCGGCGAGGTCCTGCCGAAGGGCGTCTTCAACGTGGTCGTCGGCGACCGCGAGACCGGCGCCCTGGTCGTCGGCCACCCGGCCGCGCAGATGGTCGCGATCACCGGCTCGGTCGGCGCGGGCATGGCGGTGGCCAAGACCGCCGCCGAGGACCTCAAGCGGGTCCACCTGGAGCTCGGCGGCAAGGCCCCGGTCGTCGTCTTCGACGACGTCAAGGACCTCAAGGCCGCCGCGGAGTCCATCGCCACGGCCGGCCTCTACAACGCCGGGCAGGACTGCACCGCCGCCTGCCGGGTGCTGGTCCACGAGGACGTCCACGACGAGTTCGCCGCCGCGCTCGCCGAGGCCGCCGCGAACACCCGGACCGGAGACCTGTCCGACGAAGAGGCCCTGTACGGCCCGCTCAACAACGCCGTCCAGCTGGAGCGCGTCGCGGGCTTCTTCGACCGGATCCCCGGCCACGCCAAGGTCCTGACCGGCGGCCACCGGATCGGCGACCGGGGCTTCTTCTTCGCCCCCACCGTCGTCGACGGCCTGCAGCAGGACGACGAGATGGTGCAGAACGAGGTCTTCGGCCCGGTGATCACGATTCAGACCTTCACCGACGAGGCCGACGCGGTGGCCAAGGCCAACGGCGTAAAGTACGGATTGTCTGGTTCGGTGTGGACCTCCGACCACGGCCGGGCGATGCGGATGTCGAAGCGGCTCGACTTCGGAGTCGTGTGGGTCAACACGCACATCCCGTTCGTCTCCGAGATGCCGCACGGAGGGTTCAAGCACTCGGGCTACGGCAAGGACCTGTCGGTCTTCGGTCTGCACGACTACCTCCGGGTCAAGCACGTCATGCACTACATCGGCGAATAGCCGCGAGACAGAGGGACAAGCCTGGTATGACCGAACCCCAGGCGGGCACGGAGGCGGCCGCGGCCGCCTCCGACGCACCCCAGGTGCCCGCCATCGAACTCGACGGAGTCGTCAAGGAGTACCTCGCCCACGGTGAGGTCGTCCAGGCGGTCAAGGGGGTCACCCTGACGATCGCCGAGGGCGAGTTCTTCTCGCTCCTCGGTCCCTCCGGCTGCGGCAAGACCACCACCATGCGCATGGTCGCCGGCTTCGAGGAGCCGTCGCGCGGCACGGTGCGGCTGCACGGCAGGGACGTCACGAACGTCCCGCCCGACAAGCGCGACGTGAACATGGTCTTCCAGTCCTACGCGCTGTTCCCGCACATGAACGTCTGGGAGAACGTCGCCTTCGGCCTCAAGCGCAAGAAGGTCCCGGCGGCGGAGATCACCCGGCGGGTCGGCGAGATGCTGGAGATCGTCGACCTGACGGGCCGCGAGAAGCGCCGCCCCAGGGAGATGTCCGGCGGCCAGCAGCAGCGGGTGGCCCTGGCCCGCGCGCTGGTCAACCGGCCCCGCGCGCTCCTGCTCGACGAGCCGCTCGGCGCCCTGGACCTCAAACTCCGCCAGGCCATGCAGATCGAGCTCAAGCGCATCCAGCGCGAGGTCGGCATCACCTTCGTGTACGTCACCCACGACCAGAGCGAGGCGCTCACCATGAGCGACCGCATCGCCGTGATGAACGACGGCCTGGTCGAGCAGCTCGCCGGGCCCCGGGAGATCTACGAACGGCCCGCCACCGCCTTCGTGGCCGGGTTCATCGGCACCTCCAACCTGCTGCGCGGCACCGTGGACCGGGTCGAGTCCGGTTCGGCGGTCCTGCGGCTGGGCGAGGAGGGCCGGGTCCTGGTCGCCGAGGGCGCGCACCGGGCCGGGGACGCGATCGCGGTGACCGTGCGCCCCGAGAAGATCACGATCTCCACCGAGGAGCCCACCGGAGACGTCAGCGCCGTGCGCGGGACCGTGTCCGAGGTGGTGTACCTGGGCCTGTACAACAGTTATGCGGTCAGCCTCGCCGACGGCGCCGAGGTCACCGTGTTCCAGCAGAACGCCCTGGACAGCACGAGTACGGCGGAGCGTGGCGACGCCGTGTGGCTGTCGTGGCAGCCGCACCACTCGTACGCGATCGGAAGTTGAGCCCCCACATGGACCCCCGCACCACCCCCGCCTTCCTGCGCGGCATGACGCAGAGCCGTTCCGTGACCCGCCGCGACGCCTTCCGCCTGGCCGGGCTGTCGGCCGCGGGCCTGGCCCTGTCGGCCTGCGGCGTGCAGGGCAAGAAGGCCGCGCCGCCCAAGAAGGACGCCGTCGCCGAGTACTGGGCGTCGAAGAAGAAGAACGGCACGCTGCGCTTCGCCAACTGGCCGCTCTACATCGACAAGGACGGCAAGAAGTACCCCTCGCTGGAGCTGTTCACCGCCGACACCGGCATCAAGGTGACCTACGCCGAGGCCATCCAGGAGATGCCCGCCTTCTTCGGCAAGATCCAGCCGCAGCTCGCCGCCGGCAACGACATCGGCCACGACCTGATGGTGCTGACCAACAGCATCCAGCTCAACCGGGCCATCGCCCTCGGCTACCTGGTCCCGCTCGACCACTCCAAACTGCCGAACTTCGCGGCCAACGCCGGCGCGCGCTTCAAGAACCCCGTCTGGGACCCGGGCAACACCTACACGGTCCCGTGGGCGGGCGGCATCACCGGCATCGCCTACAACCCCAAGTACGTCGACGAGGTCACCAGCATCGCCGACCTGTGGAACCCCAAGTACAAGGGGAAGGTCGGCATGATGACCGACACCCAGGAGGTCGCGAACTTCGGCATGTTCGCGCTGGGCATCGACCCCGACACCTCCACCGAGGCCGACTGGCGGAAGGCCGCCGAGAAGCTCCGGCAGCAGCGCGACGCGGGCCTGGTGCGCAAGTACTACGAGAACGACTACGTCGAGGCGCTGGCCCGCGGTGACGTGTGGATCACCATGGCCTGGTCGGGAGACGTCTTCCAGCAGGTCGCCGAGGGCAAGGACCTGAGGTTCGTGGTGCCCGCCGAGGGCGGCACGATCTGGACCGACAACATGTGCATCCCCAAGACCGCGCAGAACCCGGTGGACGCGCTGACGCTGATGGACTACGTCTACCAGCCCAAGATCGCCGCCATGCTGGTGGAGTACATCAACTACATCGCCCCGGTCCCCGCCACCAAGGACATCCTGGCGGCCAAGGCCGCCGGGGAGAAGGGCGAGGACAAGGAGCTCCTGGAGCAGGTGGCAGGCAGCCCGATGATCTACCCCTCCGACGCGGACATGGCGAAGCTGCGCTCGTACAAGGTGCTGAGCACGGCGGAGGAGAAGGTCTTCGAGGACATCTTCCAGCCCATCACCCAGGGCTGAGAGCCGCATGAAACGCCTCACCCCCTACCTGCTCATCCTGCCGGGCGGCCTGTGGCTGGCGGTCTTCCTGGTGGTGCCGATGGTCTTCATGGCCTCGGTCTCCACCCAGGAGGGCGACGTGGTCAACGGCTTCGCCCAGACGTTCAACGTCGGCGTCTACGGCGACGTGCTGGGCCAGTACGGTACGCAGTTCCTGCGCTCGGCCTCCTACGGCCTGGCCGCCACGGCCGTCTCCATCCTGCTGGCCTACCCGGTGGCCTACTGGATCGCCTTCCGGGGCGGCGCCCGCAAGTCCACCTATCTGCTGCTGGTGCTGCTGCCGTTCTTCGTCTCGTTCGTGCTGCGCACGGTGTCGTGGAAGTTCCTGCTCGCCGACGACGGCATCCTGCTGGCGCCGCTGAAGTCGGCGGGCCTGCTCCCCGATGACTTCCACGTCCTGCAGACGACCGCCGCGGTGATCGGCGGGCTGGTCTACAACTACCTGCCGTTCATGATCCTGCCGATCTACGTGGCGCTGGAGCGGGTCGACCCCCGGACGGTGGAGGCGGCGCAGGACCTGTACGCCTCCCGGCGCGAGGCGTTCACCAGGATCGTGCTGCCGCTCTCGCTGCCCGGGGTGTTCGCCGGGGTGTTGATGACGTTCGTCCCGATGACCTCGGACTACGTCAACGCCGCCATCCTCGGCGGCCCGGAGAACACGATGATCGGCAACATCATCCAGACCGAGTACCTGGTCAACAACGACTACCCGACCGCGGCCGCGCTCTCCTTCACGCTGATGGCGGCGATGCTGGTCGGCATCTTCGCCTACGCCAGGGCGCTCGGCACCGAGAACGTGCTGGAGGCGGCGGCCCGATGAGCGCGAGCGAACCCGAGAGCGCGGGCAGGGCGCGGACGAGGCCGCGGGGCCGGGCCGGCGACCGGCTCCTGCGGGTCTACGTCTGGCTGGTCATCGCCTGGCTGCTGCTGCCGATCGCGGTGATGATCGTCTTCGGCTTCAACGACACGCAGAGCAAGTCCAACGTGAGCTGGCAGGGCTTCACCCCCAAGTGGTGGGGCCGCCTGGACGAGTACCCCCAGCTGCTCGACGCGGTGGACTACTCGCTGAAGATCGCGCTGCTGAGCGTGCTCGTCACCACGGTGCTCGGCACGCTCATGGGCCTGGCCCTGGGCCGCCACCGGTTCCGCGGGCAGGGCGCGACCAACCTGATGATGTTCGCCGCGATCTCCTCGCCCGAGCTCGTCATGGGCGCCTCGCTGCTCTCGCTGTTCATCAGCGCCGGGGTGGAGACCGGCTTCTGGACCGTGGTGATCGCGCACGTGCTCTTCTCGCTCTCGTTCGTGGCGATCACCGTCCGGGCCCGGGTGGTCGGCATGGACGCCTCGATCGAGGAGGCCGCCCGAGACCTGGGCGCCTCCGCCTGGACGACGTTCTGGCGGATCACCTTCCCGATGATCCTGCCGGGCGTCGTGGCGGGCGCGCTGCTCGCCTTCGCGCTCTCCATCGACGACTTCGTCATCACCCAGTTCACCACCGGCGGGGACGTCCAGACGTTCCCGCTGTGGATCTGGGGCGCCACCCGGATCGGGGTTCCGCCGCAGGTCAACGTCATCGGCACGCTCATCTTCGCGGCGGGCGTCGCGATCGCCGTGGTCAACGCGGTGACCGCGCGCCGGCGCGGCACCTGACCACACCGAGGCCCCGCGTCCCCTCCCACCAGTGGGAGGGCGCGGGGCCTCGGCGCATCCGCGCCCACGACAGGGCCCCGGCACGGAACAGGGAGGCGAGATCGGACTCAGGCGGGGGGAACCCGCGTGTGATCCCCCCAGATCACACAACACCACATACGAAAAAACCTGACTCACGTAGGGAAGTGAGATCTGTGGATCCGCTGAAGGCTCTTGCTGACGCGGAGCGCAAGCCGTACTGGCTCGACAGTCCGGCGAAACCCGAGCCGCGACCGCGGCTCACCGGAGACACCACCGCCGATCTCGCGGTGGTCGGCGGCGGCTTCTCGGGGCTGTGGACGGCCCTGATGGCCAAGGAACGCGACCCGTCGCTCGACGTGGTCCTGCTCGAAGGACGCAGGATCGGCTGGGCGGCCACCGGCCGCAACGGCGGCTTCGCGATGGCGACCCTCACCCACGGCATCGCCAACGGGCTGGAACGCTGGCCCGAGGAGGCCGAGACCCTGGAGCACCTGGGCCTGCGCAACCTCGACGAGATCGGCGAGACCGTCGAGCGGTACGGCATCGACTGCGGCTACGAGCGCACCGGCGAACTGCACGTGGCGACCGAGCCCTGGCAGCTGGAGGAGATGCACCGCAACGCCGAGACCGCCCGCGAGATGGGCGTGCGGTTCGACGTGATGGACGCCGCGCAGGTCAGGGCGGAGGTGGACTCGCCCACCTACGTCGGCGGCATGTGGGAGCGCGACGGCTGCGCGATGCTCGACCCGGCGGCCCTGGCGTGGGGCCTGCGGCGGGCCTGCCTGGAGAAGGGCGTGCGCATCCACGAGCGCACCCCGGTCCGCCACATGCGGGAGACCCCGACCGGCATGGAGCTGCTCACCCAGCACGGTGCCATCAGGGCGCGCGCGGTCGCCCTGGGCACCGGCGTCTTCCCGCCGCTGCTGCGGCGGCTGAAGCACTTCCTGGTCCCGGTCTACGACTACGCGCTGGTCACCGAGCCGCTCTCGGCGGAGCAGCTGGCCTCGGTCGGCTGGCGCAACCGGCAGGGCGTCGGCGACTCGGCCAACCAGTTCCACTACTACCGGCTGACCGCCGACAACCGCATCCTGTGGGGCGGTTACGACGCGGTCTACTACAACGGCGGCAGGATGAGGCCGGAGTACGAGCAGCGCGACGCGACCTTCACCACGCTCGCCGAGCACTTCTTCACGACCTTCCCCCAGCTGTCGGGCCTGCGCTTCACCCACCGGTGGGCGGCGTCATCGACACCTGCAGCCGCTTCAGCGCCTTCTACGGGCGCTCGCACGGCGGACGCGTCGCCTACGCCGTCGGCTACACCGGCATGGGCGTCGGGGCGACCCGCTTCGGCGCCAACGTCATGCTCGACCTGCTGGCCGGCCGGCAGACCGAGCGGACCCGGCTCCGGATGGTCCGGGAGAAGCCGATCCCCTTCCCGCCCGAGCCGGTCCGCTCGGCCGGGATCCAGATGACCCGCTGGTCGATCGCCCGGGCCGACCTCAACCAGGGCCGCCGCAACCTCTGGCTGCGGACCCTGGACCGGATGGGCCTGGGCTTCGACTCCTGACCCGGGCCGTCCCACCGGGCGCTGTACGGCCCGCGCCCCCGGCTGGCGCCGGGAGCGCGGGCCGTACAGACTTGGGAGATGACCGAGAGGGTTGAGTTCACCGCCGACGGCGTCACGCTCGTCGGCGACCTGCGGGGCCCGGGAGGGCCGGGGCCGCATCCGGCGCTGGTCCTCACCGGGCCGTTCACCGGCACCCGCGACCAGGTCACCGGCCGGTACGCCGCCCGGCTGGCCGAGGCGGGATACGTGACGCTGGCGTTCGACCACCGCAACTGGGGCGAGTCCGGCGGGTCGCCCCGCTGCGACGAGGACCCGCAGGGCAAGCTGCGCGACCTGCGGGCCGCCGTCTCGCTGCTGCGGGCGCGGCCGGAGGTGGACGGCGGCAGGATCGGCGCGGTCGGGATCTGCCTGGGCGCGGGCTACGCGCTGAAGTTCGCCGCCTTCGACCCCCGGGTGCGGGTCTTCGCAGGGATCGCAGGGGCCTACAACAACCCGTATGCGATGCTCGCCGGGATGTCGCCCGCCGGATACCAGGAGGCGCTGGCCTCCTTCACCGAGGTCCTGGAGCGCCAGGACCTCGGCGGCCCGGTGGAGTACGTCCCGGCCGTCGCGGAGGAGGGCGAGGCGGCGATGCCGGGAGACGAGCCGTTCGCCTACTACGGCACCTCCCGCGGCGCCTCGCCGCACTGGCGCAACGAGGTCACCCGGGCGTCGGTCCGCGAGCTGATCACCATGGACAACATGACCGGCGCCGACTTCCTCGGGCCCCGGCCCGGGCTCATCGTGCACGGCGTCGTCGACCGGTTCTGCTCGCCGGAGGGGGCCGAGGAGGCCTACAAGCGGATGGAGGGACCCAAGCAGCTCGTCTGGCTGGACACCCGGCTGCACATCGACCTCTACGACGCCGAACCGTACGTCACCCGGGCCGTCGACGCGGTGACCTCCTTCCTCGCCGACCACCTCTAGCGGGGGGGCCGGGCCGGTCCGCCGAAAGCCGCGGGCCGGTGTGGAGGGCGCGGGCCGATGAGGGCCGTGGTCCGCCGAAAGTCGCGGGCCGGTGGAGGCCGCGGACGGACGAAGGCCGCGGGCCGTACATCCATCGGTGTACGGCCCGGATGGGTCCGCGCGACGATGTCCGGCGCCGCCGCGGCCGGAATCGTGGAAGGCATGACGAGTCAGCGCATCGACGCGCTCGACGTGCTCCGCGGAGTCGCGATCATGGGCACGCTGGGCACCAACATCTGGATCTTCACCAGTCCCGCCGGACCGGCGGGGGCCATGGACGCGCTGGGGACGACGGGCGCCCTGGAGACCTTCCTGAGGTTCCTGACCAACGGCAAGTTCCTGGCCCTGCTCACCCTGCTGTTCGGGGTGGGCCTGGAGCTGCAGTACCGCTCGGCGCGGCGGCGGGGCGCGCCCTGGCCGGGCTGGTACCTGTGGCGGGCGGCGCTGCTGTTCGCCGAAGGGCTGATCCACTACCTGCTGATCTTCGAGTTCGACGTGCTGATGGGCTACGCCGTGACCTCGATGATCGTCGCCTACCTGATCGGCCGGAGCGACCGCGCCGTCCGGTGGTGGATCATCGGCGTGGGAGCGGTGTTCACCGCGGTGATCGGCTTGTTCACCGCCGCCCTGCTGGCCGCGCCGGAGCAGCGGGCGGGGCGGGCGGGCGGAGCCGTCACGCTGTTCACCGAGGGGAGCTACCCCGACCAGGTCGCAGCCCGGATCGAGTCCTTCGCCCTCTACCGGCTGGAGGCGGTGTTCATCGTCCCGATGGGCATCGTGCTGTTCCTGCTCGGCTCGCGGCTGATGCGCGCCGGGGTCTTCGAGGGTTCGGAGCGGGGCGGGGTGCTCCGCCGCAGGCTCATGCTCCTCGGGTTCGGCGTCGGCGCGCCGCTGAACCTGCTCACCTCCTTCGCCGGGGAGGGCTGGTTCCTGGTGGACCGCTACCTGCTGCCGCCGCTGGTGGCCCTCGGCCTGCTCGCCCTGGTCACGACCGTCGCGCACCGCATGTCCGGCGCCCCGGGCCTCCTGCGGCGCGGCCTGACCGCCGTCGGCCGGACCGCGCTCAGCTGCTACGTGCTGCAGAACCTGGTGGCGGCGGCGCTCTGCTACGGCTGGGGGCTCGGCCTGGCCGCGCGCCTGGCCGACCAGCGGCCGTGGTGGCCGGTGGCCGCCTGGGCGGGCGTCTGCGCCCTGTTCACCGTCCTGGCCGTGCTCTGGCTGCGCCGCTTCGACCGGGGACCGCTGGAACTGGCCTGGCAGTGGGCCTACCGGGCACCGCAGCGGTCCCGGCGCGAACCGGTACGCGAGTCAGAACGCGAGCAGGCCGCCCGGTGACACCCATCGTGATCCTTTTCCGGGAAGCGCACGTCTCCGGAGTCCTCCGGCGGTGCACTTCCCGGAAAAGGACCGCGTCTCCAGCGTGTGCAGCGTGTCAGACGGGTGCCGGGGACGTCTCGTCGCCCGTCCTCCCGGCCTCCGGGGCGGTGTAGTCCAGCGCGAGCGCGGTGCACATGTCCCGCAGGCACTCCTCGAAGACCGGCTCCAGGTTCGCGTAGGCGAAGTCCAGCTGGTGCAGGACCTCCAGGCAGAGCAGACCGTACAGCCTGATCCAGCAGGACAGGAAGACATGAGCGGCTGCGGGGGGAAGGCGCCCTCCGATCGTCTCGGAGTACGCGCGCACCTGCTCGCGCAGGGAGGGATCCAGGTCATCGAGGGGCGGCACCGGGAACGGCCGGGTCCGCCACAGCTCGGCGATCTGGTCGAGGAAGACCGTCTCGAAGCGCTGCCCGGCCCGATGGCGCGGCGAACCGGGGCTCCTGTCCGACGGCGTGACCGGGCTGGCGAAGATCCAGCCGAACTCCGCAGGGTGGGACGTGGCCCAGGCCCGCATGGCGCGGCAGGTGGCCAGGAGTCGACGGGCGGGAGAGCCATCGGGCCGGGCGTCGCGTGCGGCCTCCATCGTCTCGGCCAGCTCGTCGTAGAAGTCCGCGGTCACCGCGCCGACGAGCTCGTCGTGGCCGGAGAAGTAGTGGTACAGGGCGGGGCCGCTCATGCCGACCTCCCGCGCGACGGCGTTGATCGTCACCGCCGCCGACCCCTGCGCGGTCAGCAGCCTGCGTGCGGCCGCGCGGATCTCCGCCAGGGTGGCCTGGCGGATCCTGGCGCGCCGGCCTGCGGTCTGTCCGACCATCACCCCTCCTCCGTCTCCGACGTCGTTGACATCCTAGAGCATCTATGTTTCCTTAATGCCTCTAAGTAAATTTAACCTCATTAAGGAGATGTCGATGGGAAGTCGGCGATGGGGCGTCCTGGTGGGGACGCTTCTGCTCATCGGGCTGACGGGGTGGGGCGCCCTCCGCCACGCGCACATACGGCACGCCCGGCACGAGGAGGGCTGAAGGATGGGGCGGACGACGCGTAATCCTCTGGCGGGGGCCCTGTCCAGATACACCGTGGAGGCGACCGTCGCGGAGGCGGAGCAGGTGACCCCGGTGATGAGGCGGATCCGCCTGGTCGCCGACGATCCGATCGAGCTTCCCTACGTCCCGGGCCAGCACGTCAGGGTCCAGATCAACGATCCGCTGTCATTGCACGGGATCCTGCGACCGGCCGAGACCCTGCGCACCTACACCGTCTGGGAGTTCGCCCCCGAGCAGCGGTCGGTCGAGCTGCGTGTGCACCTGTACGACGGCGACGGCATCGGCCTGACATGGGCCCGCGACGTCACCCCCGGTGACCCGGTGACGTTCTGGTGGCCCCGGGCGACCTTCCTCCTGCAGCAGGCCCCCTACCACCTGTTCGCCGGCGAGGAGACCGCCAGCGCCGCGTTCGGGCCGATGATCCGGGCACTGGAGGCGTCCGCGGAGGTGTACGGGGTGCTGGAAAGCGACCGCGCCGAGCACGACCTGCCTCTGCCCGGCCCTCATCGGCTGCGCCGCGTGCACCGGGACGGGGCCTCGGCCGTCTCCTCACGGACGCTGCTGGAGGCGGTGGCCGAGCTGGACCTGCCCGGCAACGCCGGAGCCGCCTATGTGGCGGGGGAGGCCAGAACCTGCCAGATGATCCGCGACTACCTGGTCCGCGAACGCAACTGGCCGCGCGGCTCCGTCAAGGTCAAACCCTTCTGGGCACCGGGCAAGCGCGGACTGCACTGAGCCGTCACGGCCGCCGGGGCGGAGAGATGACCGGGCGGAGGGCGTCCAGCACGGCCGGGTCCTCGATCGTCGGGGGCACCGGCTCGTCGGCGCCCTCGGCCATGCCGCGCATGGTCTTGCGCAGGATCTTCCCCGACCGGGTCTTCGGCAGCGCCGGCTCCCGGTACCTCGTCCGGGTGCCGGGCGGGGTCGCGCGCCGGGATCACAGGCCGAGCGGTACCGGCCTTGCCGGAACCCCGTCGGTGATCAGCGCTGCCAGCGGCGTGGCCAGGTCGCGCGGTGAGAACAGGTCGGGGCCGCGGTAGTCCGCGATCTCGGCCGGCCGCCACCAGCGGAAGCCGACGAGGTTCTCGGCGGCGAGCTCGGCGTCGGACATCGCACCGCGAGGATCGAACGAAGCGGTGCGGATGAGGAAGTGGTCGTTGATGACGCCGTCGTAGCCCACCGCGTGTCCGGGCTCGACGACCTCTTGGCGCCAGACGTGCGGCGGGTCGGCGTCGACGGCGAGTCCCACC
The DNA here is from genome assembly GCF_977012225.1 of Planomonospora algeriensis. NCBI lineage: Bacteria > Bacillati > Actinomycetota > Actinomycetes > Streptosporangiales > Streptosporangiaceae > Planomonospora > Planomonospora algeriensis. The sequence continues at coordinate 23,706 of NZ_CDRNDK010000053.1, forward strand.
TCCTCGCGTAGTTCCCGGCGCAGGGCGGCGAGGGCGGTCTCGCCGGGCTCGACGCCTCCGCCGGGCGCCGCCCACACGACGATCGTCCCGGCCGGCTTGGGGATGACGAACCGGCACAGCAGGATGCGGTCCTCCTCGTCGAGGAGGATCGCGCGGACCGAACGACGCAGACGCACCGAGGACATCCGCGCATGCTACCCGCCCGTCCCCGGCCGGGACGATCCCCTGGAACCGATCCCTCCGGACCGGCTGTTCCCGCCTCCGGTCCGTCTCCGCCCGCCCGCGCCTCATCGGGATCCCTCCCGGGCGGCCTTGAAGACGCCCAGCGCGGTGCCGGGCGGGGCCGTACGGCCCAGCCCGGCTCAGGACGCGGCGGGCGGGGCGGAGACGGTGACCGTGCCGGAGGTGCCGTCCACGGTGATCTCCTGGCCGGTGACGATCTGCCCGGTCGCGCGGGCCACGCCCACGACCGCCGGGATGCCGTACTCGCGGGCGACCACCGCGCCGTGCGAGTTGGCCCCGCCCATCTCCATCACCAGGCCGCCCGCGGTCAGGAACAGCGGGGTCCAGCCGGGGTCGGTGGACGGGCAGACGAGGATCTCGCCGGGCTCCAGGTGCGCGCCCACCGGGTCGAGGACCACCCGGGCGACGCCGGTGACGCTGCCCGCCGAGGCCGGGGTGCCGGTCAGCGCGCCGTCCGCGCGGAGC
>NZ_CDRNDK010000054.1:0-24398 GCF_977012225.1 Planomonospora algeriensis
CGCGCGGCCGGGCCGGGCACGACCACCCGGCCCGCGGCGGCCGTACCGCGATCGGCTCCCACCCGGCCGCGCGCAGCGACGTACCGGGCTCGTCAGCCCGCGTGTAGGTGATCATGCGGGTGTAGCCGAGTGCCCGCCCGGCCCGCCAGGCCGCGCCGTACAGCAAGCTGCAGGCGTTGCGGGTGCCGTCCGTGGCCAAGCGGGTCACCTCGAGCGCGGTCCCGGTGTCGAAGTGCCGGGCGACGGGCCGGCCGACCACGGCCACGCCGACCAGCCGCCCGCCGGTCGCGGCGCCGATCGAGAACTTATGGCCGACCGGTGGCCGGGTGTGCCGGTGGTGGTCACCGACGAACGCGGCCGCCTGAGCGAACGTCACCGGCATCAACCGGAGCGTCACCGGGCCGCCAGGAAGCCGAGGATATCGCGGCCCGCCCGCACCTGCTCCCCGGTGAGGGCCTTGAGCTCGGTGGGCAGCGCTGAGGGGGCGGTGGAGTCCGGGGTGATGCTCGGCTCGGGCGGCAGCTCGGGGAAGCCGCGCCGGGCCGGGCCGTTTCCGGGCGGCTCCTCCCACCCGCCGGCTTCCTTCATGATCTCGGTGAGGATGTCCACGGCCTGGCGCATCCGCTTGAGGTTGCGATCCGACAGGACCCGCCCGGCCTTGGTCTCCCAGCCGAAGCCGATGAACTGCTTCACCTGCATGTCGAAGTCGTCATCCCCGCGGTCGGCGTCGAGGTCGGCGGTGAGATCACCCGCCGCGGGCATGGTGGTGCCGTCGCCGGTCAGCGGGAAGTTCTCATGCTCGTCTTCCACCGCCAGCGTGATCGCCCCGAACGACACCGGCACGGCCGGCACCGGAGGCGGCGGCGCCTGGCCCGGCTCGAGGTAGGCGAGCGTCACATGCGGGGTGAACCCGTGGCCGGTGGCGTACCAAATGCCCGCCTCATCCAGGGCGGCCGTCACCCGCGCCCGCAGCTCCGCCAGGCCCGGCACGTCGACCGGCACCCACACCGGGACGCCGTCCTCGTTCTCGGGGAAGACACCGATCCCGCCGATGACGCCCTCCAGCGGCCCGGCCTCGACGGCGACCTGCTCGACCACCAGCGCCGCCTCCGCCAGCATGTCCTCCTCCACGCCCTGGCCGAGGTAGGCGAGCGTCACGTGCAGCTCCTGCGGCGCCAGACCACCCGCGACCGCGACGGCCTCGGCGACGTCGACGGGCACAGCCAGCGACACCATTGATCGTGCCTGCTCCACCGGCACCTGCACCTGCTCCTGCTCGGGGGGCGCGATGCCGGGCCGCTGCTCCCACGCATCGGCCTTGCGCCCGGACAGCCCGGACTTCACCGACAGCGTCGTCGTCTGCGACGCGGCACCGAACAGGACGGGCGAGAACTCATACCAGTCCAAGTCGTAGATCTTGCGGACCCCGGTCCGGCTGTCCTTACGGGCACCGCCGGGCGGCACCGAGTACCCGATCGACCACTCCTGCTCGTTGGACTCGCTGTAGAACGCGACGTTCTCATACGCGCTGCGCCCGGCCTTGGTGTTGAGGTTGAACAGGGCGCGCACGTAGACGGCGCCCGCCCCGGCCGGCCACGGCTGCCCGTCCTTCGTCGTCTTCGGCAGCCGCGGGTCCCCGGGGAGCCACTCCTCGACCTTCTCGGCCCGCGACACCCACGTCGTCGTGTCGTGCGAGAACACGCCCTTCGGCCGGCGCGTGGCCAGGGTGCGGGCGAACGCTGCCGGCATGATGATGTCGCCGACGTTGTCCTCTACGCCAGTAATGGCCACGAGGCACTCCACCGTGCCCTTGGGCGCGTCCGCCAGGGCAGCCCCTGGCGAGACCGCCACCGACTTATGCTCGAGCCTCACCGTCACCTGGAGCCCCCTCCCCTGCTGTATGCCGCAGGGGAGCATGCCGCGTGAACGCGTTAACGTCGCCCGGGGGCCGCATACAGCAGCGGCGGCCGCTCCCAGCCGTCAGGGGCGGGGCAGGCCGGCGTCTGCCACCACGCGAGCAGCAGCAGGAGCAGCGCCGTACCGAACGCGATACCGACCGCCAGGCCGACCCGCCACCACACCGCAGAAGTCATGCCGGGCACGCTGCCCGAGTGCGGCCCTTACGTCATCTCGGGTACCTCGCCGGCCTCGCGGACCACCTGCGTCCAGGCGTGCAACGCCGCCCGCACACTGGCCGGGTCGTCCAGATCCAGCACGACCGGCGCCCCGTGCGGCCGGGTGATCTGTCGGCCCGCCCGGCCCGCCAGCAACTCCACGGCGCTGCGCGTGCCGGACACGATCCCGGCCACAGCCGCCGCCTCCGGCCGGGCCTGCCCGACCGTGACCGCGTACGCGACCCCGCCGTTCACATACCCGTGCACCTCAAACACTCCGGCCTCCCTCGCCGCTGTCGTCATCGAGCATCACGTCCGCGACCGGCAGCACCGCCCGGTACCCGGCGATGAACGCCCGCGACAGCGGCCCGCCCTTCGCCCGCCACGGGTTCGCCTCGAGGCCACCGCCCGTCGATGCGGTCGCCCGGCCCGCCAGCCGGGCGCCCGCAGCCGCACCGCGGGCACCTTCTCCCGTTCCACGTCTGCCGCCCTTCCTATCTGCCGGTGCGGCGGCCCTCACGCGACCGCCGCGCTGCCCGAACGTCCCGCTCGTTGGCGAGCGCTTCGGCTCGCCACTCGGTGAGGTTCTTCCACCCGTTGCGCTCGAACCAGTTCATCAGCTCATCGGAGGCGTACGCGCTCACCCGCGACCACTGGCCGGAGAACAAGCTCATCGGGTCGATGCCGGCGGCGCGGCCGCGCGCGTTCAGCATGAACCCGTTCGTGGCCGTCTCCGCCTCCCAGAACCGCGCTTCCTTCCACTCGTGGAACTGCTGCCGCAGCTTCTGCTCCCGCTCCCTCGAGGTCAGCCCGCCCAGGCCTGCGGCGTCGGCGTACCGCTCGGCGCGCATGCTCTCCTCCGAGATGCCATGCACCCGCGCCCACGCCTGGTCGTAGTCCATCTCCCCGGACGAGACGAGCTTGTCGATGGCCGCGTTGCGCTGCCGCTCCTGCTGGTCCTCGGTGTCCCACTCCTCCAGCACCTCCGAGACGCGGGCCGCGCTGTAGAGGTCGTCCACCGACCCGAGCAGGTCGGTCAGATCCTCCACCCCCAGCGAATCCAGGTCGATTCCCTCCAGCGGGTCGTCCTCGATCCGGCGGCCCCGCAGCTGCGCCATGACCCTCTGGTAGGCGGGGCTGCCCCATTCGATCTGCCCGAGCAGTGCCTTGAGCTGCTCCACCGACAACTCGTCCAGGTCGACGCCGTCCAGCGGGTCCTTGCCCGGGCCGTCCGAGCCGGTGCCCAGCAGCGCCAGCACGCCCAGCAGCCAGGTCCGCATGTCGTCGTCCAGGTAGTCCGACCCGGCCATCAGCGATTCCATGCCGGTCGTGAAGATCTCGCCGTGGCCGGTGGGGTAGACGCGGCCGGTGTACGGCTTGGGGAACCCGCCGTCGTAGCCGGCTTCCCCGGGGAACAGGCCCACGTCGGTGCGGTCGCCGCGCTCCCGGTGGCCGATGTCGCCGACCGCGGTGCGCTCCCACAGGTAGGCGTGTTCGGCCTCCTTCAATCCCGGAAGCAGCGTCTGGAAGGCGTGCCCCAGCTCATGCACACCGGTCCGGAACTGCTCCTCCGGTGAGACGTCGGGCATGGAGATGGCGTGCTGGGACGGGTTGTACTTGGCGCGGCCCGGCCCGCCCATGATCGTGTCGACGGCGATACCGAGCCGGACCGGCCCGTGATCGCCCAGCAGGCCCACCCACTCGGCGGGGTAGACGTCCTCCACGCGCCGCATCGCCTGCACCGGCTTGTGCGTCTCCTTGCGCGCTTGGCCGTTCTTGTTCAGGTAGGTCAGGCGGGCACCGCCGAACGACCGCACCTGAGACAGCACGTCCAGCGCCGCCTGCCGGCGCAGCTCGCCGACGCGCAGCGCCGCCGCCTCATGCGCCTTGCGGGCCTTGACCGCGGCCCGGTTCGCCTTCTCGAACTCCTTGTGCGCAGCCGCGGACGACACTCCGCCCCGGGACGCCATCGCCTCGCGGTTCGCCTTGTCGGTCGCGGCCGCCAACTCCTTCTCCGCGGCGGCGACGGCCTCGGCGGCGGTCTTCTCCGCGGCGGCCGCGTTCCGGTAGGCGGGGCTGTCCAGCCGCTTGGTCACCTCCTGGTCGAGGTCCGCGCCGGCGGCCTTGATGACGGCCAGGTGCCGCATCGCGTACTCGCCCGGGCCGCCGTCGGCGGCGACGTCGGGCACGGTCACCGTGACCTGTTCGATCTCCGGGTCGAACCCGTCGTCCAGCGCCTCCAGGTCCAGCGGCTTGTAGACGGTGCGCGTCACCTGCCGGTGGCCGACCTCGCCCAGGTTGCCCGGCAGCGCCTTGCGGTAGGCGGCCATCCGCTCGCCCAGGTCCCCGGCCGGGGCCGGGACCGCCTCCGGGCGGGCGCCGCCGTCCTCGAACAGCTCCCGCACGTGCAGGCGCCGCACCAGGCTGAAGTCGACCGTGCGGGGCGGGTCGGTGCGGAACTGCTCCAGCACCCGCGCCAACGCCTGGTCGTAGGTCTCCCCGGGCATCGGGTTGGCCTCGAAAATCGACTGGATGAAGTTGTACATCGCCCGCTCGCGGATCTGCCCCACCAGCGGCTCGATCCGCTCCGCCAGCGCCGCGGCGTGCGCTTCGTCGCCGCCGGCCAGCACCCGGCCCGCCTGCAGCGCCGGGGCGCTGTTGTCGAGCCGCTGCCACGCCTGCTCCACCAGGTCCCCGGCCATCGTCCACACCCGGTCGCCGGATTCGGGCTCCGGCGGGTGGACGCGCCGCATGCTGAGCTGTTCGCTGATCGCCGCGGACGCCTCCCGGTACAGGTCCGTCTCGGCTTCGCCGAGGGCCTGCCGTACGGCGCGCACCCGATCCCATTCGCGGCGCCGCTCCTGCCACCGCTTGATGTTCGTCTCGGCGTGCGCGCCGCCGCTCTGGTACCGGGTGATGCGCAGGCTGTCGTCGCCGTCGAGCAGCGCGACGGGCACCAGCTCGTCGCCGTAGGTGCGGACCATCGCCGTCGACCCGATCCGGGTGCCGTCCGAGTCCTTGAGCGGCGCCAGCTCCTCGACGGTGCCCTCGACGCCGCCGTGCGCGGCGTCCAGGGCGATGCGGTCACCGAGGCCGACCTGCCCGGCGGTGACCGGTTCGGCTGCCGAGTCATCGAGCAGCGTCTCCCACGGCTGGTCGGCCGACCCCTCACCGCGGGCGGTACGCAGCACGGACGGGAACCCGCGCGACGTCAGCACGAGCTCGTCGCCGTCGCCGCCCTCGGCGTACACCCGCCACGACTCCACCGGGTTCAGCGGGTCGGAGAACCGGTACGCCATGACGACCTTCCGCTCCTGCCCGCCGACGACGATCGTGTCGCCCGGCTCGAGCTGGTCGGGGCGGATGTGCTCCCGCCGCGCCGCCACCGGTACGGCCGGCGGCGTCTCGGCGTCCTCCGGCAGGTCCGGCATCAGGTACACGTCCGCGGCGGCCGCGAGGATGCGCTGCTCGCGGCGGCCGTCGTCGTGCTCGACCGTCACCGACACGAACGGGAACCTCGAGACGGGGCGGGCGTCGATGACGCGGACCGGCCGCACCCGGCCGCCGCCCACGTCCGGGATCGCGATCACGTCACCGGCCGTCAGGTTCTCCGGGGACGCCTTCTCCGGTACGGCCCTGCCGGGGTCGTGCGGCGGCGCCGGGTACCCGGCGAGCTTGGCGTAGGAGCCGTCCACCCACGCGGCGGCCCGCTCGAGTGCGCGCCGCTGCACCGCCGGCAGGTCCTCCCCCGAGGCCAGGGACCGCAGGTGCTGCGACAGGGCGCGCATCTGCTCCGCCGGCACCGGCTGGCTGGCGCGCAGCCGCGCCGCGGCCTCCCGTGCCTGCTCGCTCGCCGCCGCATCATCCTCGACGTTCAGGCCGAGGACGCGCTTTCGGATGTCGGAACGCAACCGGATGCGCGTGGCCGGGGTGCCGTCGTCCAGCGCGACGATCGTGGAGCGCGGCGTGCGCTCCCGCAGTGGCCGCGGCTGGCGCGGCTTCTTCGGCCGCTTCATGCGCAGGCCCCGCCCGCGGGTGACCATCTCTCCGGCGTCGACGTCGACCAGCGCGGGACCGTTCGGGCCGAGCACGTCGAAGGTGATGCGGTCGCCGTCGCGGTCGATGCCGACGACCTTGACGGCGTCGCCGTCGTCGCCGACCAGCCACTCGCCCACGGCGACGTTGTCGGCCGTGGCCGGGCCGACCTCCGGCGGCTTGCGGGTGCTCGTGCGGCGCGTGACCTGCTCTGCGCCGCGGCGGGCGCGGATGGTGCGCCGGTCATCGCTGTCGCGTTCGGTGGTGAACGTCAGCCCGCCGGCGCGGGTGACCTCCTCCACCGTGACGGTCTCCTCCCCGGACGGGGTATCGACCCGGTCGCCAGCCTGCACGTCGCTGATGTCGGCGCTCTCCGGGAGCCCGTCGTCGGCGATGCGGGCCGCTTCCTGCTTGGCCTGCTCCCACTCGGCGGCCCGGCGGCGGGCCTCCCCGGAGCGGCCGCCCGCGTTGCCGAGCTGCACGAGCAGGTTCGTCTGCATCGTGCGCAGTTGAGCCCGCCGCAGCGAATCAGCGGTGGTCTCCTTGGCGGCCGCCAGGCCCGCGTCGGCGCGCAGCCACGCGTCCTCCAGGTACGCCGCATCCGCGTCGCCGTTGTTGCGGGCGGCCAGCAGCTCCTCGAACCGGGTGACCGCCTCCAGCAGGTCGTCGCCGCCCTCCTCGCGCAGCATGGCGCGACGGGCCGCGACCAGCTCATCAACCAGCGACTGGCCGCGCTGCTGCTGCTCGGTGCGGACCCGGGCCGCCTCCGCGGCGGACGCCTCCGCATCAGCCGTACCGAGCCGCTCCACCTCGCCGGTCAGCCGCACGATGGCGGGCTCCGCCAGGTACCGGCCCGGCTGGTTGCCGTTGTACTCGATGACGTTGTCCAGGCGGACCGGCTCGCCCGGCTGGTATCCGGCCGGGATCGTGCCCTCCCACACGCGGCCGTCGCCCTGCGCCAGGTAGGAGCCGCCGCCCCGGGTGCGGACCCGGTGGACGCCGGAGCCGGAGCGCACCACCCGGATCCGGTCGCCCGCCTGCAGCTCCTCGGGGTCGACCACGGCGGTCGGCCGGTCCACCGCAGCCGCGGGGGTGGTGCTGTCCCGCTCCTCGCGGATGATGGCGCGGATGTCGTCCCAGTCGCGGCCGCGCGGGTCGAGCTGTTCGGCCTGGTCGATGAGCGCCAGCGCGGCCTCGTAGTCGCCGGCCTCGAAGCGGTCATGCGACTGCCGGGTCAGGGCGGCGGCATCCTCCGTGCTCGCGGCTTCGCGTTCAGCCCGCTCCCGCTTGCGCCGCTCCCGCTCGGAGGCGGGCAGGTCCACCAGGCCGGGGTTGGCGGCCAGGTAGTCCTCGGCCCACTTCTGCACGGCAGGGTCGGAGTCGCCGTCGAAGCGGCCGGTGCCGGTCTTCTTGGCGAACAGCTCAGCGATGTAGCGGGCGGGGGAGCCGGTCCACTTGTAGGCGGCGGCCTCCTCCTCGATGAGCGACGCCAGCAGCCGCATGTCGGCGTCGCTGACGCCGTCCAGCGGCGCTGGCCCGTCCGGAGCCTGCGGGGCGGTGGCCGGGGCGTCCTGGGCGGTGCCCGGGGTGGTGTCGCCGGAGCGGCGGGCGCGGGCCCGGTCGCGCCGATCAGCGGCCGTCCCCGTGGGGAACGGCGTGTCGTAGCCCTGCGCCCGGGTGCGGGCGCGCAGCTCGTCCAGCAGACCGGCCAGCCATTCCCGGTTCGGGGACGTGACCTGCTCCCCGTAGCTGTTGCGCCACCCGGGTTCGCCGGACAGGCGGCCGCGCAGCTCCTCGACCTCGTCGCCGGCGGCCTCGTACAGCTCCCGGACCCGCGCCATGTGGGCCTCGAACTCCTCGTCGTACGGGTCGTCCTCGAACGTCGGGAACGGCGCGTCCACGACCGCCATCAGGTCCCGCACCGCGTCCGCGGCCTCGGGCGCGTCGTAGCGCTCGCGCAGCTCCCGCTCCCATCCGGCGGCGTCCATGCCGGCGGCCCGCTCCTCGGGCGGGGAGGGGTATTCCGTGTCGCTGTCGCTCTGCTCGGTGGCGGGGCCGCCGATGCGCCGCCCACGCCCACCAGAGCCACCAGAGCCGCTGGAGCCGCTGGAGGGCGCCGAGGGGGTACCGGGGCGCTGCTCGCGGAGCCTGCCGCGAGCCTCAGCGACCATGTCCGTCAGCCACCTGACGTGGTCCTCGCCCCTCTCGCCCCACTCCATGTGCTCGTCACGGATACCGTCGACCACCAGGTCGACCTCGTAGTCCAGGGCCTGTAGCGCGTCCTGAATGCGCTGCTGGTCGTCGGCGGTGCGGGTCGGCACATCCAGCGCGTCAACCAGGTCCCGCACCGCGTCTGCCGCGTCAGGCGCGTTGTAGACCTCCCGCAGTTCCCGCTCCCAGTCGGCCGGGGCCGTCTGCGCGGGCGGCTCCGGAGCATCCCCGTGCTCGGGGGCGTCCTCCAGGAAAGCGAACCCGCCACGATCGGTGCTCACGGTCGGCGTCGGGTCCTCCAACACCGGAGTGATGTCGCGATCCGGCTCCGCCGCCGGGTCCGGGATGATCTGCTCCCGCGCCACGTCGAGACTGGCCTTCAGCACCACCAGTTCGGCCTGCGCCGTCTGGTACGCCTCCGACCGCTCCTCGGCCGGCTTCTTCTCCTCGTCTTTGAGCTCGTCCAGGATCGCCTGCGTCTTGAGGATGTCGTCCAGCAGCTTGGCGCGGGCCTGCGCCGCCTGGAGCTGCGCGGTGTACGCGAACGGCCGCCCCAGCATCGCGCGGGCGCTTTCCTGCTGCCCGGTCATGGTCCGCAGCGACGACCTACCGCCCTCGATGAGCGGTTCCAGCTTCTCCAGGCGGCCCTGCAGGCTGGAGAGCATGCCCTGGGCGGACCCTTCGGTGATCTCACTGGAGATGTAGGACGTGGTGCCGCCCGGCCAGTCGAACCCGAGCTTCACGCCGCGGAACCAGTTGTCGCCGCGGAGAACCCGGGCGCGGGTGGCGTAGACCGGGTGACCGCCCAGCACGCCGATCCGCACCCGGTGGCCGTCCCGGTAGGGGCCATCCCGCAGTTCGGTGACGGCCGCCAGGATCGGCCCGTAGACGTCGGCGCGCTTGGTGACCGGCTCGTCGCGGCCGTCCAGCGTCATCGAGAACGCATCACCGCGCGTGTCGACGCGGGCCTCGCGCGCCTCGGTCCACTCGTCGATGTTCTCCCGGGTGATGCGGATCTCGTGGTCGAGCCGGTCGATCTTGCTAGACAGGCCGGCCTGCGTGCGGGCGTGAGAACGCTGCAGCCGCTCGAGCCGGTGCGCTTCGGCGTCGGCCTTGGCCTTGTCGAGCAGGTACGGGTTACCCGCCGCCAGGGCCTTGACCTCCGCGAACGACAGGGCCGAATCGCCGATGTCCTCGATCTCGCGCACGTCCAGGTTGCCGCGCTGCATCTGCGCGATGAACTTCGCCTTGCGTTCGACGGTCTGCCACGAGTAGCCGTCGAACGTGCCCTCGGTCACGTACCGCATGATGCGGACGTCTCCGACCGGCGCCTCCGGATCGGTGCTAAGGAACAGGTCGTGGTCGTAGACGCCTTCGGCGTTGAACCCCCGGTTGAAGTTGCCCTGCCGTTCGACGCGGCCCTCACGCTGCGCCAGGTCCGCCGGCCGCCACGGCACGTCCATGTGGTGCAGCGCGACCGCACGCGCCTGCACGTTCGTGCCGGTACCCATCTTCTCGGTGGAGCCGAGCAGCACAGCGATCTTGCCGATGCGGGCGTCCTCGAACAGCTTCGCCTTCTGCGCGTCCGTGGTGGCTTCGTGGATGTAGCGGATCTTCTCCGCCGGGATACCGCGGGCGACGAGCTGCGCCTTCATCTCGTCGTAGGCCGCCCAGGTGCTCTGGTCGCCGTCCCCGACGATGGCGGGAGCGTCCTCCTGCTCCCCGGCCGCCGGCTTCTTCTTGGCCTGCTTCTTCGGCTTCGGGGTGCCCTGGTCCATGAACACGATCTGCAGCGCGCCCGCGTTCGGGTGCGGCGTCGGGTCGTGCTTGGACGTGGGGAACTGGCGGTCCTTCGTCTCGTTGAAGATCTCAGCGATCTTGTCGGCCGCCGTGTTGATCTTCGCGCCTTCACCGCCGAGGTTCGGGTCGATGAGCCGCATGTCGAGCGCGGCCCGCTTGCCGTCCCCGCTGATCTTCAGCATGTTGTCTTCGATCAGGCGCGGCGCGTTCGGGTCCCGGTCGGCCGGGTCCTCCGGCTGCGGCGGCACCGGCCCGTACAGCTCCTCGTACTGGCCCTGCGGCATGCCCTTGATGCCGCGGCCCGGGTCGTTGACCCACGCCCACGGCTTGCGTGCCCGCACCGCCTCGGCGCGCACGCCGAGCTCCTGGATGTACTCGAGCTGCGCGTCGTCGGCGGGGATGACGACCGTCTCGCCGCGGTTGCCGTTGGCGTCGCGCCGCACGGCCGGGGTGGGCAGGTTCAGGTCCGCGGCGGTCTTCACGTCCGCGCTGACCCGGTACATGCGCAGCAGCTCGGGGACGTTCTGGAACTTGGCGAACCGCGCCTTCATCCGGAAGCCGTTGCCGTCCGGGTTCATCTCCACGTCGGTGACGACCTCACCGAAGGTGGCCGCCCACGTGTCGAAGTCCTCGATGCCGGCCTCCTCCAGGAGGTCCGGCCGCAGGTACCGCATCATCGTGTACGCCTCGGTCACCGAGTTGGCGATCGGCGTACCGGTGGCCAAGGTCACCACCCGGCCCGAGGCCGACTTGGAGCGCAGGTAGTGCAGCTTCATGTGCAAGTCGCTCGCGCGGGTGGATCCGGCGATGCCTGCGCCCTCGATCCTCGAGGGGGTGCGCAGGTTCTTGAACATGTGGGCTTCGTCCACCATCAGGTAGTCGATGCCGGTGTTCTCCCAGTAGACGGCGCCTTCGTCGCGGCGGGAGTCGAGCTTTTCCTTCAGCTTCTCCTCGGCCTTGACCAGCTGGCGCTCGAGCTGCTTGAACGCCCGGTTGTCCTCGCCGTACTCCTTCGCCCGCTCCATCTGCGCGCGAAGCTGCGCCAGCTCCTCCTCCATGTAGGCGCGCTGACTGTCGGGGTGCATGTCGATCTTCTCGAACGCCTTCTGCGTGAGGATCACGCAGTCCCAGTCGCCGGTCGCGGCCCGGGCCACGAACCGCGCCGGTTGTCGCCCGTCAGGTCCTTGGTGCCGGCCGCGAGGATGTTCGCGTTCGGGTACGCCTCCAGGAACTCGCGGGTGAACTGCTCGAGCATGTGGTTCGGCACGACGATGGCGGGCTTCTTCGCCATGCCGGTGCGGCGCAGCTCCATCGCGCCCATGACCATCTCGAGGGTCTTGCCGGCGCCGACCTCGTGCGCGAGCAGCACCGCGGGCTCGTTCAGGATGCGCGCCACCGCGCCGTTCTGGTGCTCGCGCGGCACCCACCCGGCCGCCAGGCCCGGCATGGCGGGCTTGGCGCCGTCGTAGGAGCGCAGGACGTAGGAGTTGAACCGGTCGTTGTACTCGCGGGTCAGCCGATCGGCGCGGGCCTCGTCCTCCCAGATCCAGTCGGCGAACCGTTCGGCCATCTCCTGCGCCTTCTGCTGCGCGGCGATGGTGCCCTCGGGGTCGGGCAGCGACTTCTTCTTCCCGCCCCCCAGGTCCTGCGTCTTGGTGACGCGGATCGTCTGCTGCTTCAGCAGCGCCTCGGCGATCGCGGCGGCCGGCCGCTCCTCGGTGCCCCACTCGACGCTCGCGGCGTCGGACTCCTTGCCGGGGCCTTCCACGACCCACGTGGAGCCGCCCGGGTGGATCACCCGGTGGCCGGGCGTGACGACCTCGTTGAGGAACTTCTCGATGACGTCGGCGGGGATCCACGCGGCGCCCATCTTCGCGTCGATCTCACCGGAGGTCAGGTCCCGGGGGACGACGGCCTCCAGCGCGGCGACGTTCAGCGCGAACTGCGGGTCCTCTTCGGCGGCGGCGCGGGCGGCGGCGAGCTTCTTGCGGACGTTGCCGGACAGGTACTCGGCGGCCGAGGCGAGCTTGCCGTCCGTGCCGGGCACGTCGAACACGCGATCGCCGAGCCGCTTGCGGGCGTCGGCGGTGTCGGTGCCGAGCAGGTCGGCGATCTGCGCCAGGTCGACGTTGCCGCCCGTGCGGTCCATGACGATGGCCAGCGCGTCGGCCGGGTCATCGACGGAGGTGACCTCCGACTTGGCGGCGACGACCCGCTTGTGCAGGATGTCGGCGGTGCGGGTGCGCTTGGTCTCGGGGTCGTAGTCGTCCAGCGCGAACACGATCGCCATCGCCGGGTCGTCCCAGGCGTGGCCGATCGCGGTGGGCCGCATGTCGGCGTCGCCGGCCGTGCGGCCTTCCGCGGCCGCCCGCTCGCGCGCCTCGGCGGGCGTGAACCGCTTGTGGGCGCGCTTGGACACTGCCCCCCACCGGCGGGTGTAGGCCTCATAGCGGCGGTTGAGCTCCGCGCGCAGGTCCGCCAGGCGTGGCGTGTCGTCGCTGCTGGCCGACTCCTCTTCCAGCAGTGCCCGCGCCGCGTCCCGCAGGTCCACGAGCGCGCCGAGCTGCTCGACGTGGTCGGGGTGGACGTCCATGACCTCGGCGCGGCCGTCGACCATCTGAGTGAACGACCCGTCCGGGTGGCGGACCAGCGCCCCGTCGTGGCGCTGCCCGCCGGTCGGGATGTCGATCCGGGCGGCCGGGCCGCCCTCGGCGCGGACGAACGTCTTGCCTTCGGCCTGGCCGGCGGCCACGACTCGATCCAGCGCCGCGGCCAGGGCCGGGCCGGCGTTGCGGTCGCCCTTCACCGTCAGGTCGTGCGCGGTGAACTGGCCGCGGCCGGTCGTCATCTCGCCGAGGATCTGCTCCGGGTGCTCCTGGAAGTAGGTGTTGACCGGGTGCGGGGATCCGTTGACGTCGATGACCGGCGCGTCGATCCACGAGGTGTCGCCGCGTTCCTCCCCCTCGGCGCGCTTGCGGAACACCAGCACGTCGGTGACGACGTCGGTGCCGGCGGCCGCCCGGTGGGCGCCTCCGGGAGGCGGACCGCGCCCACCAGGTCGCCCATCTTCGCCATCTCGCGGCGGGCCGCGCTGTCCTCGCTGTCCATCGTGTAGCGGGAGGTGATGACGGCGACCAGGCCGCCGGGCTTGGCCAAGGCCAGGGACTTGATGATGAAGTGGTTGTGGATGGAGTGCTGGAGGTTCTTGTTGTACTTCTTGTCGTGCAGCTCGTAGTTGCCGAACGGCACGTTGCCGACGACGGCGTCGAAGGTGCCTTCGGGCAGGCGGGTGTCGGCGAACGACTCGTTGCGGACGGTTGCGTGCGGGTACAGCGCCTGGGAGATGCCGGCGGTGGTCGAGTCGAGTTCGATGCCGGTCATGTGGGCGCCGTCCGGCGCCAGGCCGATGAACGTGCCGGAGCCGCTGCCGGGCTCCAGGACGTTGCCGCCGTCGAAGCCGAGCTTGCGCACGGCATCCCACACGGCGGAGACCATGCTCGCGTCGGTGTAGTGCGCGTTGAGGGTGTTGCGGGCGCCCTCGTTCCACTCCCGCTCATCGAGCAGGCCGCGTAGCTCCGCGCGCTCGGGCGCGAACGACTCCCATTCCTTCAGGCGGCGCGCGAACTTCTCCTCGTCCATGGTGCCGTCGTCGTCGCGGAACTGGGCGCGGGTCGGCCGGGACTCGAAGATGATCGGCAGGGAGCCCCACCCGGACCAGCGGGCCAGGACGCGCTTCTCGTCGTCGGTGGCGGGCCGGCCTTCGGCCTGCAGCTCGCGCAGGAGCCGCACGGCGGCGACGTTGGCGCGGGCCTTGGACTTCTTGCCGGAGGGGGCGAGGTCGTCTTGGGAGGCCGGCCGGAACCGGCCCCCGTCGCCTACTGCTGGGTCGGGAGTTCGGCGTCCTCGAGGCCCGGCTCCGCCGGCAGGAACACCTGCTCCGCGAGCACGATCTCGCGTGCCTGCGCCCGGGCCGCGTTCAGCCTGCCCAGCTTCTCCAGGAACGTCTCCCCGGCCGTGCCTTCCCGGCGATCTCCTCGGCCAGGTCCGCGATCTGCTCGCTGACCTGCTCCCCGAGCCGGGCGAAGAACGTCTCCGGGTCCTCCAGCTCCGCCAGGGCCGCCGGCCGGTACGTCTGCCAGTGCTTGCGGGCCGTCGCGCCGTACTGATTCATCGCTACCTCTCTCGTCGTCCGGCGCAGGCCCGGTCTTGGGGGCGCCAATTGTAGAACCTACAGTAACACGATCATCACCGTTCGTGTCAATTTGGGTGGGTTCGTCCCCGCTACGGGAGGCGTCCCGATCCTGCGCGCCGCCATCCTGGCGGATCTCCTCCGGCTGCGGCACCCCACCGGGCGGCCGCCGCCGCGTCACCCGGTCGTTGCTGCCGAACGGCAGCATCCGCTGCTGGCCGTCGTCGCCGACCACGCCCACGGTGATCTTCTCGGGAAGACGCAGCACGCGGCCCACCACCGCCGGCCCGTCCGGGGTGTCCAGCACATCGCCCGGGGCGAGCTCCTGCGCGCTCACCTCTTCCCCCGGCGTGCCGGCCGCCGCCGCCATGCGGGCCGCCCGGTCCTGCTCCCACTGGTCAACCGCATCGGCGGGGAAGCCCCGCCGGATGGGTTCACTCATCGGCAGACGCAGGTCCTCCTCGCGGCCGTCGCGGTGGCGCACCCGCACGGCCACGCCGTCCAGCGCCAGGTCCGCGCCCAGCACCTGCGCCGGGGACGTGCGCCCCTTCAGGACGACCCACATGCCGGGCTCGATGCCGAACGCGGGCAGCTCCTGGACGGCGACCTCCGGCCGCTCTCCGTCAACGACCCGCACACCGTCCTGCACTTCCTGCGGCGCCGGCGTCATGACGTGCGGCTTGCCGTGCTGGTTCGTCCCCGTGATGGTCCACGTGCCGGAGCGGGAGCGCTCGACCCGCTCGACGGCGATGCGGGTGTCGACGCCTTCCGTCAGCAGGTGGCTGGACAGGACCACGTCGCCCGGCCGGACGTCGGAGACGCGTTCGGTGCGAACCGGGTACGGGCGGTCCACGCTGTCGATGTGGGCCAGCAGCGCCGCCGTGGCCGCTTCCCGCGACGGGTAGACGACCTGGGTCAGGCCCGCCTCCGGCGACGACCACCTCCAGCCGTGCTTAGGCCTCGGGTCGTTCCGGGTGGGCTTGGGCTTGTGCTCCCACACATCGCCCAACGGCGCGTCCCCGCGCTTGGGGTCGCCGGGCCGGCGGACCTCCAGCACGTTCCGGGACACGAGCTTGTCCCTGGCCATCCGCTGCATGCCGATCTGCGGCGCCATCTCAGTCCGCTTGACCGGGGTGTAGGTCAGGCCGTTCGCGTCCGTCTCGACGGCCGGGGCCTCCTGGCGCTCCTCCTGCTCACCGGCCGCGCCCGCCTCCGGGGCGCCGGCGCGGCCCTGCGGCTCGCCGGTGTGCCGGATGACGATGCTGCTCGGGCCGAGGCCGAGGTTGTTGAACGCCGTGGTGGTGCCCGACTCGCCGTTCTCGCCCTCCCACGTGACGGTCTCCGGCCGCAACGTGACGTGGTGGAAGTCCCGGCCTCCGGAGGGGTCACGGCGGTCCCGGTCCAGGGTGGCGGTGTCGACCTCGCCCCGGATCGTGATCGCCCCGCCGATCTCCGGCGGGGTACCGCCGCGCAGCATCGACCGGAAGTGGTCTTCCACCCGCGTCCGGTAGGAGATGCGGTCCCCGGCCTGCACGCTCAGACCGGAGATCGGCACGCCGCCCTGCTCGGCGGCCTCCTGGGTGAGCTGGCGGCGCCGCTCGGGCGTGACCAGCCGCAGCAACTGGTGGGCATCCGACCTGGTCTGGATCGAGAACTTGCGCGGCCGGCCGCCGTCCACCTTGCCGCGGATCTCGCCGTTGCCCGCGGTGGACACCGACACGACGGTGACCGGGTCGAGGAGGTTGCCGTACCGGTTCGGGACGCGCACCACGTCGCCGGGCTGGACATCGAGGAGGCTGACCCGCTCGTACTCCGGCAGGTCCCTGTCCGGGGCCGGGCTCGTGCCCGGGGTGGGCCGCTCGTCCTGCGGCACGGCCGGCGCAGCCGGCGCGGGGGTGTCGTCGGCCTCGTCGGCGTCGGCGAAGATGTCGCGGTTGCCGTGCTTGTCGGTGCCCATGTCCGCGAACAGGCCCTCCTGGGGCTTGACGCTGACCTCGGGCGGCGGCGCACCGTCCGCGCGGTGCTTGGCGGGCTCGCTGGTGGCCTTCCAGCCCTCCAGCGCCTCCAGCGCCACGGTGCGCCGGTCACCGCGGATCGTGGTCACCTCGACCTCGGAGCCGTCGATCGTCTCCTGGACCTGCTCGACGCGCACCGGGTCGTTGAACGCCTTGGCGGTGATCCACTGGCCCGGCGTCGGCTCCGGGGTGGGCCCGGTCTTTTCCTTCTCCGCGCGGATCTCCGTGTGGGCCCGCTCGCGGGCCGCGCGCACGAGAGCGTTCTGGAACGCCTCGTCCCGCGCGAACAGCGCATCAACGAACCCTCGGGAGAACAGGTCGGGGCGGGCGGCGACCCGGTCCAGGAACTCCTCGTCGAAGACCTGCCCGAAGCGGCCCATGTCGGTGTTGCCGACAGCGGCCTGCCGTACCCGCGCGTTCCCCGCGGCCTCGCCGTACACCGTCTCCAGGTCGCGGCCGGAGACGGTGCTGCCGAACCGGTCGTTCAGCGCGGACGCCCACGCATCCCACGACCCGTCCGGGTCCAGGCCCGCCCAGCTGGCTTCCCGCTCGTCCTCGGCGACCGCGTCTTCCAGCAGCGCGCGCGCCCTGGCCGCGGCGTCGGGGGCGCGGTTGCGCATCGCGTCGATCACGGCGGCGACCTTGTCGGCCGGCATGACCCGCGCCATCTCGTCGTCGTCGTCCACGTCGATGGTCGTCGCCTGCGCCATCGGGTTGACGCCGCCCAGGACCAGCCGCCAGCCGCCGCCCTCACCGGGGGAGACCGAGCGGACCACGCCCGCGTACCGCTTGACGTCGTCGTCGCTGCCCTCGGGGGTGCCGTACACGATGACGGCCTGGCCGCGCTGCAGGTCCTTGACCGGGATCCGCCCGTCCGGGCCGGGCGGGGTGAAGTCGACCGCCTCAGCGGAGGGCGTCTCCACCTTCAGTGCCCGCGGCGCCTCAGCGGTCTTGCTGATGGGCTTGCCGCCGTCCGGCCGCTTCTCGACGGTCAGGTAGTTGCGGTGGACCCGCTGCACCGACCCGTTGGCCATGCGGACCTCGATGCGGCCGCCGCCGACGTTCTTGACGACGGTGCCGCGGCCGCCGCCCCACACGGTGACGGTCGCGCCGGTCTCGATGAACCGGCCCAGTCGGTCACGCGGGTGCAGGTCCGAGTTGAACTTGGCGGCGTTGAACGCGCTGCGGCGTGCCTTGACTTCCCAACCGTCGTAATTGGACAACCCTGCCCCCGTGTGCCCTGGTGTGTGCGTTGCAGGGGTGCAGGGTGCCGACTCGGGGCGTTAACGTCGCGCCGGGCTCTGCGAGGCCGTCACCGGGCGGGGGAGACGACCCACAGCAGCCGGCAGCGGCAGCCGGGCGCGTGCCCGTCCGGGCTGTTCAGGTCGCCGGGCCAGCGCAGTTCGGTGCCGTCCACGGTGAACGGCACGCCACCGGCCCGGACCTGCCCGTCCGCGTCCAGGTGCGTGTGCCCGGCCCCGTCGCCGGGGTGGGTGCGCCACACCGCCGACACCAGCCCGCCCGGCCCGGCCGTGTTCTGCGCGGCCGCGTACTCGACGGCGTGGACCAGGTTCGCCGCGACCCGCTCGGCCGTCTGCTGCGCCCACTCCTCCAAGGCGGGCAGTTGTCCGCGCACTTCGGCCACCAGCCGGTCAATGTCATCCCCGGCGGCGTCGCCGGCGGCGATCAGGCGGGCCAGGTGGCGGGCGGCGGCGTCGATCTGCTCGGCGAGCCAGTCGCGGGCCTCGGTGACCGGCCACACGGCCGCGTGCATGGCCACACCGTCGCCGGCGATGGCGGTGGCGGACTTGACCAGGACCGGCGTCAGCACGTCCGTGGTCTCCTGCCGCCACTGGCCGACGTCGGCGGCCCGCTCGGCGGGAGCGGCCCGGTGCCGACGCGCGTGTCCGCCTTGTACTCCGGGACGAAGTGGCGGGTGTGCTTGCGCAGCTTGGGGGAGGCGACGCGGGCCGCGGTGCGCTGCACGAGGCGCCGCGCCAGTCCTTGCAGGGCGTCGTGCAGGTCGGGCGTGATGCGGTCGCGGACGTCGTCGGCGGACACCGCGTGCAGGGGCAGCGCCTTGGTTTCGCCGTCGAGGATGCTCTGCAGCAGCGCGAACGTCTCGACGGTGGCCGGGTCGTTCTCGTCAATGACCGGCGGCGCGGCCCCGGGCGGCGCCCCTTCGGGCAGAACCTGCTCCCCGGGCAGAACCTGCTCCCCGGGCGGCGCCTCCTGCCCGGGCGGCGCCTGCTCCCCGGGGCGGGGACGCGTCCGGGGGACGGCCAGCCCGAGCGCGGCCGCGTCCTCCGGCCGCGTCGGAATCGGCGTCTTGCCCATCGCGATGTAGATGGCGCGGGTGTGCGGCAGGTCGTACGGCTCGTACTCGGCGATCTCCCGGTACTCGTCCGGCGAGATCAGGCCCTCCTTGACCTCCTCGCGCGCCTCCCGCCGGCGCGCTTCGGCCGACCGGCGCAGCACCTCCACGTCGCTGGTGTCGAGCCTGGCGCGGATGCCGTCACCGGTGTCCTCATCGAACCCCGTCGTCAGGATCCGCAAGTGGGGCGGCATCGTGATCGTCCAGAACGTGAACAGCTCCTGCTCGGCGTTGTCCCACGTCCGGCCCGAGGAGTTACCGAGGACGGTCTCGCCGACGCCGTACGCGGCGAGCACTTCCTCCTTGGCTCGGGCCGCCATCTCCCCGTACGCCATGTCCCGCGGCGACGCGGCCAGGTCGACGTACGACAGCTTCCCGCCGCCGATCACCGTCAACTTCCCCGCCTCGGCGGGGCCGTGCCCGAACCGCTCCTCGAGCTTGCGGGCGTCGGTCTCGTTGGTGCGGCCCTCCACCGACAGGATGCCGCCCGGCCGGCCGTCGTTGAGGAGGAACGAGCTGTTGTAGATCTTGGCGAGGAAGTCCTGGTCGACCGCCAGCCCGGCGGCCTGCAACGGGGTGATGCCCATGTACGGGTCGGTCGGGTGCGGCTTTCGGAACCAGCGGACGCGCTCGGCGGGGATCGGCACCCGCACCCCGTCCGGCGTCACCGTCTCGTAGTGCGACAGCAGGTCCCCGTTGAAGCCCGGCACGGGCCTCGTACGGCCGGGCGGCAGCAGGTCCAGGCGGATCGGGCGGCCGCGCCGGTCGCGGGTGACCTCCACGAACGCGCCCCGCGGCGACAGGAGGATCTGCGTCGACAGCCGGTAGCGGAACTGGCGGCCCGTCTCCAGCTTGTTGGCCTTGCCGTCGTTGAGCAGCTCCACCAGCGGGTCGTCCTCGATCAGCTCCCTGCTGTCGCGGTCCTGGAGCTGGAAGTCGAGGTTGGCTTGGTGCTCGGCGATCGTGTCGACCGCTTTGAACACCCACACGGTGCGCTCGAACGCCTCCGCCACGGCCCGGTCGACGGGCCAGGCGCGGCGCGCGGCCGCCGTCAGGTGGCTGGACCAGTCCGCGACCGCGACGGTGCCGTAGGTCGGGGCGAGCTGCTTGAGCTCCAGGCCCGCCCCGGCGGCGGGGTGGCGCCTCGAGGCGCCGGAGCGGAGCAGGCCGGGAAGGAACGTGCGCGCCATCGGGCGGCCCCTAGTTCGCCCGGCCGGAGGCGAGCAGCCAGCCGGCGGCCATCAGGTAGATGCCCGACAGGGCCAGGCCCGCGCCCGGGTGCGCGAGGGAGGCGGCGGCGATGGTGAACGCGGCCCCGGCGATCAGCAGCGCCAGGCCGAACAGGTCGCGTTGCACCCGCCGCCGCTCCGCCGGGTCGGCCTCGCGTTCGGCTACGAGCTCGTTCGGGTCGAAATACACCTTGGCCCCTCCGTGGTGTCGCCGCCTGTGGTGGGGGCGGGCTCCGGGGCACGGTAGGGGGCCGGCGTGTTTACGTCATGCGCGCAGGGTCTAGTTCAGGCCGCCCAGGCGGGACGCCTGCATGAGGGCGACCGTTTCGCGGGCCGCGCGCCGGTTGGCGGCGGCGGCCTGCCGGGCCAGGACCTCGGCGGCGGTGGTGCCGGGCGCGGGCCTGCTGCGGCGCCTGCGTTCGGCGGAGTTGCCGCCGCGCAGGTGCTCGCCGTTGGTGGTGTCGCCCTCGCATGGTTCCCACACCACCATGTCGAAGCGGCGCCAGCACTTGACACACAATCGGTCGAGGGCCTCGAATACGAGGCCGTTCTCGTGCTCGGGGAAGTACCGGAGGTCATCCGGGAAGGTGAGGTAAGGCTTTTCCGCGAGCCGCCACATCAGCTGCGGATCGGTCGGCTCGCAGATGAGCGCGACGCCCCAGACGTGGCCCGGCGGGTACGGCATATGGATATCTCCCCCTTGAAAGCGCAGCGCACGGTGGTCCACCTGGTTGGCCGCCCCTGGTGCGGAGGGCGCCGCGGACGTGGGAGACCAGGGCGCTGTCGCATGCGTGAACGGACCGGGAAGTCTCGCTCCCGAACCGGTTGCACCAGTCGGAAGCGGTTCACAACGTAACGATCTTCGTTGTCAAGGTAAAGAGAGCGCTCACTTTGCGAATGTCACCGCATGTGAAACATTGGTCAATAACAATTCCGCATACTGTGACAACCGAAACCGGTCGCTGAGCGTCATGGCTGCCCGGCCGCATCAGACGATGATGCGCCACGCGTCGCCGTCCTCGGCTGGCTCGTACACACCGAGAAGCACCGCTTCCCCACGGTCAGGCGACGAAACACCGCGCTTCTTCATGTCCTTCTTCGACTCCACCACCGAGAACCCCGACGAGTTCGTGAACAGCTTCGGCGCCGAGAGCTGCGCGGCCGTCATGTCGTCCAGCCGCAGCCGCACCCGGGTCACGCCGTACTCGTCTGGCCGCACCAGCGCCCGCCCGGCCAGCCACATCTCGTCGCGCTTGCGGTACGGCCGCAGCGTCGCCTCGTCCGGCTCCCGGCCCGGCAACTCCGACACCAGCACGGACACGATGTCCGCGCCGTGCCGCCCCTCGCGCCCCCACGCCGCGAGCAGGCCGGCCACACCCCACCCGAGACCGTTGCCGTCGATCTTCACCCGCACCCGGTACGGCGAGCCCAGCGCGGCCGCCAGCGCCTCGGCGCGGTGGATCTCCCGCAGCACGACCCCGGCGACCGCGACCGGGTCGGCGTTCTCCGGCCCGCTGGACGCGTGCTCGACCGTCGCCAGGTCCTCCACGACCCGCGCCACGACCAGCTCGTCACCGCCGTCCGCGGCCACGTCCACACCGAGCCGCACCCACGCCCCCGGGGAGACGACCCACTCGGTGCTCTCGTCCGGCAGCCCGAGGTCGGCGAGCCGCCGGCGGCCGCCGACCGGCTCCGGCTCCTCCTGGCCCAGCGCGGCGTCCACCCAGTCGGCGGGGATGACCACGTTCGCCAGGCCCTTGGGGAACAACGCGTGGATCTTCGCCCGCACATAGTTCGACTTCGGGCCGTGGACGCGGGTGGTCCGCTCGATCCACGCCCGGTCCACCATGTGCTTGGCCGGGGAGTGCCCGCCGCCCGGGCACGACTGGCACTCGCCGAAGTCCTCCCCGGTCAGGTTCGGGGTGTCGAACGCCGAGATGGGGATCGTCTCCACCTCCGGGTCCGCGCAAAGCTTCTCGAACCATGTGCCCACCTCGTCCGTGGGCGGGTTGCCGATCGCGACCATCTTCGTACCGTCGCCGACCAGCAGACCGGCGAGGTTGTCACCGATGGTGTGGGCGATGCCGCCAGCCTCCTCCACCACCAGCAGCAACTGGTTGGCGTGGATGCCCTGCACCGCGGCCTCGTTGTACGGCGCCGCGGCGATTCCGTACGCGACGACGGTCTCCAGCCCGTTGGCGTCGGGCAGCTTGTACTGCGCCATGTCGATCGTGCCCGGCAGGCCGGCGCGGGAGTGGGCGCCGCGCACCTCTCGCCACAGCTGCCGCACGACCTGCCGCCACAGCGGGGCGAGACTGACGGTGACGCCGGTTCCGACCGGGTAGACGAGCGAGTGCCACAGCACGAGCTGCCCGCAGGAGAACGTCTTACTCGAGCCGAAGCAGGACGGGACGGCGACCTGCTTGTGGACGGTGAGGGCGGTCATGAAGCGGCGCGGTACCGACCACACCGCGCTGCCGAGAACCTGCTCGCAGAACCCGACAGGGTCGTCCTGCCACAGCGCGTAGGAGGTCCCGGCGGCCCGGTAGGCGGCGGCGTACACCTGGCGCGCTTCGTCGTCGCGCAGCTCCTCCAGCACCAGCCGCCGGTCCTCGGCCGGCAGGTCCATCAACTCGCTGAACATGGTGGCCGCGATCCGCGAACGGGAGTCGCCGGGTTCGGCGAGCGCGGTCGGCGGGGTCAGGGTCACGGCCGGACATGGTGAGGCCCCGGCCGACTAACGTCGAGCCGGGGCCTCAGCCGCAGGGCAACGAAGCTGTCATCGGGGCCGTTGACACTCCGGTGACAAAACGCTGTGACCTGCGTCGACAGGGCGGTGACAGGCGGTGACAGCCGAGGTCGGTCACCTGTCGGCGGGAGCGTAACCGCGCTGCGCCGCCCACTCGTCCGCGGCCGCCGGCTCGTAGAAGATGCGCCGGCCGCGGCTCTCGGCCTGCGGCGCCTCCCCCTTGGCCTTGGCGGTGCGCAGCCGCTCCTTGAGCTGCGGGTACGGCACGCCCCACCGCTCGGCCAGTTCCTGCGCCGACAGCCAGTGGAACCGGTTGGCCGTCCACCACTCCTGAAAGGCGGACACGTCGACCAGGACCACGCGCGCACCACCGAGCGACATGCGCGGCACGTCGATGCCGTTCTCCCGCGCGTACTCGACCAGGTCGAGGACCTTCTTGACCTGCACCCCGAGCGCGTCGGCGAGCTCGGCGATCGGCACCAGGCCGGCGGTGTCGCCGGGCTCGTCCGGCACGGTGTCGCCGGGCTCGTCCGACCTGCCCAGGTCCTCACCGACCAGCGCCTCGGACATGCCGACCATCCTGGCGATGGCGGCGTTGGTGTAGAGGCGGGCGCCGGTCTCGTCGGTGAGGGCGGCCAGCTCGCGCAGTCCGCGGATACGGGCCTCGCGGGCCTCGGTCTCCTCGGTGGCCGCGGCCGCGATCTCCTTGACCATCGCGTCGATGATGCGCTCGGCCTCCTCGGCCGACCAGTTCTGCAGCTTGGACGGGACGGGCGCCTTGGGCAGGAGCTCGGCCCAGTTGTGTCGGCCGATGCCGCGCGCCGGAGGGTGGGCTGGACCTTGCGCTGGTGGCCGAGGACGAGGACGAACGTGGCGCTGTTGCGCTTGTGGGCGAGGCGCTTGTGCTGCTTGCGGGCCTCGAGGACGGCCTGGTGGGCGGTCTTGACGGCGTCGACGGTCGCGGCGGTCTGCGGGGTGGTGCGGGCGGTGGCGTTCATGATGAGGGGTCCTTACAGTTCCTGGGGCTTGTATCCTCCCGCCTGAAATGATCGGGCGGTGCGCATCCACTGACACACACCGCTGATTGTAGGGGACGTTTATTCGTTTGTGAATTCCTGGCCGGCCTACTTCCGCGACCGCCGGCGGGGCGGCGGCCCCGGGATTTCCCCCACCCGGTAGATGACGATCTCGCTGCGGGCCGCCCCTTCCGGGTCGTACACCTTGCGCCCGCTCACCTCGACCACCTGGTCGTCGTCGGCCCACGCGACCTTGTTCAGGCCGTCCATGACGAGCTTGAGCATGTTGTCGACGTCGCGGCGGTGCCGCGTGCCGACGACGAAGACGGCCAGCAGCCCGTACGTGGTCTCCTTGTCCGGGCGGTGCGCCGGGGCGGCCCGCCGGAACCCCCACGCGACGCTGTTCTCGGCGCTGCTGGTCTTCTCCGGCGTGTAGGTGCGGACCTTCTCGCCCTGCTTGGAGAAGCGGGGACGGCCCTTGGAGACGGGTTCCCCGTCGAGGACGAAGTGCGCCACCACCTCCACCTCCCGCTCCTCGTACCCGAGCACGGGCGGGGGCGGGGGGCTGGTGTGGTCGGGCGTCGCGGTGGTCACGGCGTTGCCTTTCTTCGGTTGGTGGGCTCGCGGGCGGCGGAGGTCGGTGCTCGGCGCCGCCCGCGAGCCGGT